>JABHKC010000045.1 GCA_018692315.1 Bacteroidota bacterium
AGTTTATTCAGGCACTTCTTAGCAAGAATGAGAAGAAAAAGCAAGTGCTATACTAAAAAGTTAGAAATGTTGAAACAAGCTGTAATGATGCTCATGTTGAAATGGAATAATCAATTAAGTATACTTTGTTAACAATGCCAGTTTTATTAATTGTCTTTTTTCTACTCCCTTTGATATTTTAGCTAAATCTTAATAAATTTGATAGAATTCTTATTTGAAGGAGTTACAATATTTAAATAATAAATACCTGATTTCAGGGCATCGCCAGCAAAAGAGATTTTGTATGAACCGGTCTCCATATTCCTATTAATAAGTCTGAGTACAACTTTCCCTTCTACATTAAATATCTCCATTGATACATGTTCGTGAGCTGCAATAGAAAACTCGACTGTACCTTGCGTGGATACTGGATTTGGAAATATATTGTCAATTCTGCTCTCGCTTGCTTCATTTGCCAATGTTTCTATATCTGTAACAACAATTCCATGTGGTCCTGGCATATTTGGGGTTATGCTATGGCAAACACTACACTGAGAAAGTGTACCTGCAAATCCTTGTAGTCCAATGTTTTGAACATTATCATTTGCTTGCTGAGACGGGAAAATGGCATGAGGAGAACCATGACAGGCGCTACAATATAATCCGCCATGACCTTTAGACTGACGGTATAAAAGCCCCGGTTCCTCAGCATAAATAGAAGTATGACAGCCAGATGTTGCACACGAAGGTTCGTCAAGCCATGGCTCGCGCCCATTGCTAATTGATTCTCCAACATTTTCGGTGTCTCCATGACAATCAATGCATGTGAATCCTACGCTATTCATAACACCTCTATGGCATTGTGTGTTAGACCCGGGATGACATTTATAACAATTATTAGTATTATCATGTTCTTTGTGAATTACCTCCGATAACGATTCCAAACCCGGTTGTCCTGTTGTTCCCAATGCGTTTGAGGAGTGACAGCTTGCGCATAAAACAGGTCCATTCTGATTAAAACCGCTAACATTGTCGTGTTCGTTAAGAATGTTTTGTTGGCTTGGATGGCAATTATTACTAACGCAGCCAATTTCTCCTGAAACAGGAATAACCGGCTGTGTTGTAGCCAAAAGCGTTCCGTTTGTATCATAAAGAGAAAGAAGAGCCAATTGATAAGGATTCTCGGTAGTTAAATTACTATCTGTAAAAGGAGTGATTGGAATGCCTTCTACAACAAAATGATCAGTACTTGGGGTGAGTGTTCCTGATAGCCCAACACCTGTCAGGCCTGTATCGTTGGGTAAGTTTACACCAAAAAGCTGATCTTCGTAACTCCAGAAATTTGTCTTTCCAACAGAATAGGTATTACCCGGAATTTCATAATTCAATGTTAAATCAGATGTTACCAATTGCGGCAAAGAAGTGGCCGAACCTTTTTTTACAACTTGTGCAATAAGATTATTATATGGAGGAAGTACAACTACTTTCGAGAAATCTATATTTGTACAGTGCATTCCAAGATCGTTCCAGCTAATGAGAACATAATCCGGATTAGTTGATAATGACTTATTGCTTATTCTGGCACCAATGACACCAATGAGTATTAACTCAACTACAATAAAAATAAAAAAGTTTCTCGTTTTCATAGCAAAAAATTTAATTCAAAAAATTCAAATTTAAGAATTTTGTTCAATTATAAAAGCTCATGTATAAAATTTACGGATTTTTTAACTATTTTTTAACCATTCGATTGAATTGTTTTTGAATTGTTTTCTGCTGATTTTGAAAAAACACATGTTGTAATCTTATCTTTATTAATAATTTTACAAACTTTTTGCAAAGGAAATAGAAAATGGATAGAAATTTTGAATTTAGTACTGAAAGCCAGACTTCCGACAAGGAATTTGACAGAAAACTTCGTCCTTTGGAATTTGGCGATTTTAGCGGACAACAGAAGATTGTTGAAAATCTGAAGATATTTGTTCAGGCTGCAAAAATGCGGAACGAAGCTCTCGACCATACTTTGCTACACGGACCTCCCGGATTAGGGAAAACTACGCTTGCCAATATTATTTCGAAAGAATTGAACGTAAATCTGAAACTTAGTTCCGGGCCTGTTCTTGACAAACCCGGCGATCTCGCAGGACTTTTAACCAATCTTGATAAGCACGATGTTCTGTTCATCGACGAAATTCATCGCCTGAGTCCGGTTGTTGAAGAATATTTGTATTCGGCAATGGAAGATTACAGAATCGACATAATGATTGATAAGGGCCCGAGTGCTCGTTCTGTTCAAATAGAATTAAATCCATTTACACTTGTAGGGGCTACAACACGTTCGGGATTGCTAACAAGCCCGCTCCGTGCACGATTCGGAATAAAAGCACATCTCGAATATTACGATAGTAAGATTTTAACGAAAATTGTGAAACGCTCTTCGGAAATCTTAAATGTAGAGATTTCTGATAAAGCTGCAGTAGAGATTGCCTCTCGTAGCCGAGGGACACCACGAATTGCAAATGCTCTTTTACGAAGAGTAAGAGATTTTGCTCAGGTAAAAGGCGATGGAAATATTGATTTGAATATTACGCAATTTTCGCTCGAAGCTCTAAATATTGACAAATACGGATTGGACGATATGGATAATAAAATCCTGACTACAATTATTGACAAATTTAAGGGCGGACCTGTCGGAATTTCTACAATTTCAACTGCAGTTGGCGAAGATGGCGGGACAATTGAAGAAGTTTACGAACCATTTTTAATAAAGGAAGGTTTCATAAAAAGAACTCCACGCGGACGTGAAGTTACAGAACTGGCATATACGCATTTGGGGAAAACGGTTCTGGGGAGGGAGAATTTGCTTTTTTAGGATATTTGGGCAAAGCAGAGTAGGACGATGGGACAAAAAGGAAATTTGTAGAAATACTATATGAAAATAAAAATGTATTTTTAAAGGGTCGTTCTGCTCATCTTCGCCAATTTAGATTTGTAAAATACAAATCTGATTGTTTTAAATAACTGAGAAGAAACAGCCTGCTTTGCAAACGACCAACATAAAGAGTTGAAAGATAGGAATAAACCGTTTTATACTGTTTTGATGTGTGAGGTTGTGGAGGAAATGGAAACTGTAAAAGAGAAGGTGTTATGAAAATAAAAAAAGTAAATATTGAAAATTTAAAATGTTTTAAAGGAAAATTTACTATAGGGTTAAATGATGGTATTAATATTTTAGTAGGTAATAATGAAGCTGGAAAATCAACAATTCTTGAAGCAATTCATTTAGCATTGACTGGATTATTATATGGTCGATATTTACGAAATGAACTTTCTCAATATCTCTTTAATATTGATATTATAAATAATTTTTTGGAAAAGATAAACAATGACAAAGAATGTGATCTGCCTCATATTTTAATTGAAGTATTCTTTTATGGTAATGACAACCCTATACTTGAAGGAAATAATAATAGTGATAAAGAAAAAGCAGAAGGTGTTTCATGTAAAATAGAATTTGATGAAAACTATAAAGAGGAATATGAAAATTTAATTAAAAATAAGATTTCAACAATTCCAATTGAATATTACAAAATAACATGGAAATCATTTGCAAGAGAAACAATAACTTCACGAAGTATCCCAATAAAATCAGTAATAATAGATTCATCATCATATCGTTTTCAAAATGGTTCTGATATTTATATTGCTCGAATAATTAAAGATAATTTGGATAACAAACAAAAAGCATCAATTTCACAAGCATACAGAAAACTAAAAGAAATATTTATGGAAGATGAATCCATAAAGGAAATAAATAAGAAAATACAAGAAACGCCAAATATTACAGAAAAGGATGTAAAAATTTCAGTTGATTTATCAACAAAAAATGCTTGGGAAACAACTTTAATGACATATTTAAACGAAATACCTTTTCATCAAATTGGAAAAGGTGAGCAATGCATTATAAAAACAAATCTTGCATTGTCGCATAAAAAAAATAGTGAAGCAAATTTAATCTTACTTGAAGAACCTGAAAATCATCTTTCACACGCAAAACTCAATGAATTTGTTTATAGCATAATAAGTAATCACGATAACAAGCAAATAATAATTTCCACTCACAGCAGTTTTGTTGCAAATAAATTAGGTTTAGAAAACTTATTATTGCTGAACAATAGAAATATTTCAAGACTGAATGATTTGTCAGTAGACACATATGAATTTTTTAAAAAATTATCAGGATTTGAAACTTTGCGATTAGTTTTGAGTAAAAAAACAATTCTTGTAGAAGGTCCTTCCGATGAGCTAATTGTTCAAAAAGCTTATCAGGAAAAACACGGAAAGCTGCCCATAGAAGATGAAATAGATATTATCTCAGTTAAATTAACATTTAAGAGATTTCTTGAAATAGCAAAAATAATTGAAAAACCAGTTGCAGTAGTTACCGATAATGATGGCAAATACGAAAAAAAGATAACAAATAAATATAAGGATTATAGCGAAATAGAATGTATTACAATTTTTGCGGATGATAGAAATACTTTAAATACATTGGAGCCTCAATTTGTAGACGCTAATAAAAGTCAATTAGAAACATTGTGTAATACAATAGATATCGATTTTTTAGAATATGATACAATAGATAAGATTTCAGAATATATGCAAAAGAACAAAACAGATTGGGCTTTATCTGTCTTTGAATCAGCAATAAAACTAAATTATCCTGATTATATTAACAGAGTTATTGAGTGGTGTAATGAATAATAATTTATTAACTATAGCGGCGGCAGGTTCAGGGAAAACCACCTATTTAATAGATGAAGCTTTAAACAAAGATTCGTCAAAAAAAATACTTATTACAACATATACTGAAGCAAATGAGAAAGAAATCAGAAAAAAGATAATTAAAAAGAAAGGTTATATTCCATCAAATATTACTGTTCAAACTTGGTTTTCATTTTTATTGCAACACGGTGTTCGACCATTTCAAGGTTCTATAAATAGTATTTTATTTAACTCTGATATTAAAGGAATGATTTTGGTTAATCAAAAATCTGGCGTTAAATATCAGGGGAAGTTTGGATCAGTTATATATAAAGAAGATACCGAATTTGAGAAACATTATTTTACAAAATCTTGGAAAATATATTCTGATAAAATTTCAAAATTTGCTGTAACATGTGATGACGCTTCAAATGGCAATGTAATTGATAGAATTTCAAAGATTTATAGTCATATTCTTGTAGATGAAGTTCAGGACTTGGCAGGATATGATTTGGAAATTTTAAAATTTCTTTTTAAGACAAAAACATTTATTTTTTTGGTTGGAGACCCTAGGCAGGTTACTTACTTAACACATATAGAGAGTAAATATAAAAAATATCGGGATGGGAGAATAAAAGATTTTGTTTCAAATGAATTAGGAAAAAAGGTAGTATGTGAGATTGATGAGAATACATTAAAGGTTTCACATAGAAATAACAAAGCAATCTGTGACTTTTCAGTAAAACTTTTTCCAGAATTTCCTAAAATAGAACCATGCAATTGTGAAACATGTAGAAATTATTCTATTGAACACGAAGGTGTTTTCATTATTAAAACTGCGAATATTGAAGAATATATTGAAAAGTTTAAACCTATTCAATTGAGATGGAGCAGAAATATAGAAGTTAGTAATAAAACTAATGTTTATAATTTTGGTGAATCAAAAGGATTGACATTTAACAGAGTATTGTTATATCCAACTTCAAATATGATAGAATGGATAAAAGATAACAATTATAACTTTACAAAATTTGTAAGAGGAAAAGAGAAAAAACTTGAAGGTGTCAAAGACAAATTTTATGTTGCTATTACAAGGGCAAAATATAGTGTAGCAATAGTTTTTGATTATGATGAAACAAAAGAATATGACGAAATTATAAAATACAATGAAAACCAACCAACTAATATTCTACCAAACCGAAGACGGAAAAGTCAAAATAGAGACCCATTTTGAGAATGAAACTGTATGGCTAAATCAGGCTCAGATTTCAGAATTGTTTCAAAAAGAGAGAAGTGTAATAACTAAACACATTGGCAATATATTTAAAGATGAAGAATTGGTTGAAAAAAGCAATGTGCAATTTTTGCACATTAGTGGTTCTGATAAACCTATAAAATATTACAATCTCGATGTAGTTATTTCGGTTGGTTACAGAGTAAAATCGCACAGAGGGGTACATTTTAGAAAATGGGCAACGGCACTTATCAAAGAGTACTTGATAAAAGGCTTTGCAATGAACGATGAACTACTAAAAGAGGCAGGAGGCGGAAACTATTTTGATGAACTATTGGCTCGCATTCGGGATATTCGTTCATCAGAAAAAGTGTTTTGGCGTAAGGTTTTAGATGTTTATTCCACAAGTATCGACTACGACCCCAAAACCGAACAATCGGTAATGGTGTTTAAAACCATACAAAACAAAATGCACTGGGCAAGCCACGGAGAAACAGCAGCCGAAACAGTTTATCGCAGAGTTGATTCGTCAAAAGAAAATATTGGACTAACAAATTTTAAAGGTGAAATCCCAACAAAAAAAGAAGTTGAAATTGCTAAAAACTATCTTGCTGAAGATGAATTGAATATTTTGAACAGAATGGTAACAGCATTTTTAGAAATTGCTGAAATACAAGCATTAGACCGCACACCAATGTATATGGCAGATTGGATTAAGCAGTTAGATACTTTCTTGAAAATGACCAATAAAGAGATTCTGCAACATTCCGGTACGGTTAGTCATCAAAAAGCAATAGAAAAAGCTCACGGTGAATATGAAATTTATAAAGAGAAAATAAAGAATAGAATCACACAAGTTGAAAAGGATTTTATCAAGCAGCTTGAAAGTTGGCAGGTAATGTATCCAAAAGAGTAATTTAACTATGAAATTCGCCAAAGAACGATTAGAAAAAGTAATAATACAACTCCTTAAAAATGCGGATTATCCTTATGTAAAGGGCGAAATTGTTGAGCGTAAAAAAGATGATGTTCTTATTAAAGAAAACTCCTAAAGCCACCATGAAAATAAAAGACCTAAACAAAATATTCGAAAATCACAAAAAAGTTGAAGAACTCAGGGGCGAAATTCTCGAAAACAAAAATGTGTTTTTGAAAGGAGTCGCCGGCTCGGCGATGGGGATGATTTTTGCAAATTTAGATGCACACCGGCAAAATCTAATTGTTCTGAACGACCGCGAAGAAGCTGCATATTTTGCAAACGACCTGGAAAATATTACACAATCAGATAATATTCTTTTATTTCCTTCATCATTCAAACGGTCGATTCAATATGAACAAATAGATACAGGTAGTGTAGTTTTACGTACAAATGTTTTAAACAAGCTAAGTTCAAATCCCAAAAAATTTACAATTGTTACTTATGCAGATGCTTTAATAGAGAAAGTTATCAGTAAAAAAAATCTGAAAACCAATTCGCTGGAAGTAAAAGTTGGGAATACCATTTCAACGGATTTTTTAATTGAAGTTCTGTTTGAATATAATTTTGAGCGAAACGACTTTGTGCTGGAGCCCGGACAATTTTCGGTGAGAGGAAGTATTATTGATGTTTTTTCGTTTTCAAACGACTTACCTTATCGTATCGACTTTTTTGGCGATGATGTAGATTCTATTAGAAGTTTCGATATTGAAAATCAACTTTCTATCGATAATTTTAAGAAAATTAATATCATCCCAAACATTCAGGACGAGGCTCTGGTAGAAGAAAAAGTTACTTTTCTCGATTTTATTCCGCAAAAAACTATTATCTGGCTGAAAGATACTGCAATAACTCTTAGTAGAATTAGCGATTTATATAAAAAAGCTCTAATAAAATTTCATTCTGAAGAAAATGAAAAGCAGCAAAACATTGAAGAAATAATTGTAAAGAGTAACTTTATTTCTGAGAAACTTCAGGATTTCACGAAAGTGGAATTTGGATTAAAACAGTATTTCCCCAGCGAAACAATTATTGAATTTAAGACAAGCCCTCAACCAAGGTTCTCTAAGGATTTCAGCCGATTAAGCAAACATCTTTACGAAAATTATGAGAAAGCATATACAAATATTATCCTTTCGGAAAGCCAAAAACAAATAGACCGGCTACAATCTATTTTTAATGAATTAAATCAGGATGTTGAAGAATTTGGCTATATATTGACAACTCTGCATGAGGGATTTGTCGATTACGATTTGCTGATTTGTTGTTACACAGATCACCAGATTTTTGAACGCTACCATAAATTTAAAATCAAAAGCAGATTCAAAAAGAAAGAAGCAGTTACAATTAAAGAAATAACAGGTTTTAATCCGGGCGATTATGTCGTGCATTCCGACCACGGAATTGGGCAATTTGGGGGATTAGAAAGAATTGAGATAAACGGCAAAATTCAGGAATCTGTTCGTTTAATTTATAGAGACGGCGATATAATTTTTGTGAATATTCACTCTTTACATCGAATTTCAAAATATAAAGGGAAAGATAGCGATGCTCCAAAAATTTATAAATTAGGCGGAAGTGCATGGAAAAATCTAAAGCAAAAAACCAAAAGTAAAATAAAAGACATTGCCAAAGATTTAATTAGCCTTTACGCAATGCGAAAAACAAAAAAAGGTTTTGAGTTTTCTGCCGATACCTATATGCAGGAAGAGTTGGAAGCATCTTTTATCTACGAAGACACTACCGACCAACTTAAATCTACGCTTGATGTAAAAAAAGATATGGAATCGAACGTGCCAATGGACAGGCTCATTTGTGGCGATGTTGGTTTCGGGAAAACCGAAGTTGCTATTCGGGCAGCATTCAAGGCTGTTGCCGATAGCAAACAAGTTGCACTTTTAGTTCCAACTACAATTTTGGCATTACAGCATTTCAATACTTTTTCGGAACGTTTAAGGGAGTTTCCATGTACGACTGATTATATTAGCCGGTTCAGAACGGCAAAAGAGCAGAAAGAAATTATTGAAAAATCGAAGAATGGTAAAATTGATATTCTTATTGGAACCCACCGTATTGCAGGAAAAGATATTGAATTTAAAGATTTAGGATTGCTGATTATTGATGAAGAACAAAAATTTGGAGTTGCTGTAAAAGAAAAACTTAAAAAACTAAAACTTAATGTTGATACATTGACGCTAACTGCTACACCGATTCCACGAACTATGCAATTTTCTATGATGGGTGCTCGCGATCTTTCAATAATTAATACTCCACCACCAAACAGATATCCAATTTCTACCGAACTTGTTACTTTCAATGAAGAAATATTTAAGGAAGCCATTGAATACGAAATAGATAGAGGCGGGCAGGTTTTTGTAATAAACAATCGTATTCAAAATATTTATGAAGTTGAAGCGATGATAAATAAAATATGCCCTTCGGTGAAAACCGTGGTTGGGCACGGGCAAATGGAAGGCAGGAAGCTCGAAAAAACTATGCTTGATTTTATTGAAGGCGACTACGGAGTACTGATTGCTACAACAATAATTGAAAGTGGGCTCGATATTCCTAATGTGAATACGATAATTATAAATAACGCACATAATTTCGGATTGAGCGATTTGCATCAGTTGCGTGGGCGTGTTGGCCGTTCCAACAAAAAAGCATTTTGTTATTTAATCACTCCGCCAATTCATCTGCTAACTTCTGATGCAAGAAGAAGAATTAAGGCTATTGCCGAATTTTCGGAGCTTGGTAGTGGATTTAATATTGCTTTGCAAGATTTGGATATTCGTGGAGCCGGAAACTTGCTTGGTGGCGAACAAAGCGGATTTATTGCCGATATTGGTTTCGATACATATAACAAAATATTGAACGAAGCAATTCGGGAATTAAAGGAAAATGAGTTGAAACACCTGTTCACAAAAGAAGAAAAAAAGGACAAGAAACAAGCAATCGCACAGTTTGCCAACCAACACAAATTTGTTTCGGATAGCATAATAGATACAGATCTCGAACTTCTGTTTCCTGAAACATATATTGAAAATATTTCCGAACGTATGAGTTTATATAGAGAGTTAGACAATCTGAAAAACGAAACTGAATTAGAAAAATTCAAAATCAACTTGATAGATAGGTTTGGGCAAATTCCCGACGAAACAATTCAGTTGATTAATGTTGTAAAATTACGCTGGCTTGCTATAAAACTGGGATTTGAAAAAATAGTTCTCAAAAAGAGCAAAATGATTGCATATTTTATTTCCGATCAAGATTCCGTTTTTTATCAATCCAGCAGATTTACTTCAATTTTGAATTATATAGGAAGAAAAGGCAAGAAATGGAGAATAAAAGAAGGAAATAAATTAAGCGTAGTAGTCGAAAATATTGATTCTGTTGAGGATGCAATAAATACTATGTCTGAAATTGAGTTTGAATAAGTTTATATCTGTAAAATGACATTTTTTTTTGTTTTGAAATGCGGATTTTATAATTATTGGAAAACTTCAGCAATTTTTTTTACAAATTCTGTAATAATATTATCCATATTTTCTAATAAATGATAATTTAATCTATCATCATAAAAAGCGCAGTCGTAACCATCAATTTTATATTCAGTGCAAAGCCAAAATGGTTCCGAATCTGACAAACTATTTTTATATACTTTTTTCTGATTTTCGTTAGGATTAAATATCCCAAATATTAGTCTATTATAATTTTGTACTTCGATATGAAAAGTGCTTTTTCCTTCTGTTTCTATTCTAATACCAAAATTAACAATATGTCCATTTGAATTTAATACATCATCTATATTGTCAACCTTATTATCAATACTATGAACAAAATCAATTTTCTTTCCATAAATTTCTTTTGGTAATTTTTCTTGAAGTTTTATGAAAAATTTCTTCCTGATTTCATCTCTAACCTCTCGAATGTCATTCTCGGACACAACCTTTAGTATCTCTCTATACTTCTGTTCTAATAACAAGTTCTTGTTTATTGATTCCATTTTATTTGTAAGTTCTTTTAAAGTGTTTATATATTGTTCAACTATTATTTTAACAGGATTGTTCATGTTTTCAACTTTAAGACATTTATCTAACCAATTTAAAACATGCACAGAATACGATATTAAATTTATATCATCAATATTAATTTTATATTCTTCATTTTCTGGAGTTGAATCATAATCAGGTCCTAAATATGTTTGATAATCAGGTTTTTTGCCATCCAAGGTAAGATAATACAAATCATATTTTTCATATGTATCTTTTGCATAATTATTATACCTAATTAATTGTATGGGTTGGTCGGGTGCATAAATTTTATTCTCAATGACAAGAGCTTTTTTTTCTTTTTTGTTTTCTATAAGTAAATCTATTCTTCCCCAATACGTATTTTCCAATTTTTCATTTTCTTCTTTATTGCCAATAAAAAACTCATCGTAAACTTTAATGTTGCTTGCATCACTTAACCACTCATAATCTTTACTGTTGGCTAATCCTAATTCGTCAATAAATAATTTATAGAAAACATCTCCCATTCCGTGTTTTCCATTTGGTGTTAAGAGGCTTTTTATCATTAACGAATGTTTAACTTCTTTTGTGTTAATTGTTAATTCATTAAAAACATTGAATAATTCACCATTCTTTAACTTCTTTTGAGTGAGATTTTCACTTTCTTTTACAAATTCATTTATTATATTTTCCATAATTAAATTAATTGAACTGTGAAGTACCTCCATCAATAGGACAAAAAAATCTTAAAAATCAAGGTGTAATATTTTTTAAACTTTGGCCAAAGTTAATAACTAAATTTCACTTATAATAGTTTTATTTATAAAAAACAGATTTCTTTTCTACATTTTTTTTGATGCTTTGACATACAAATAGTCCTAAATAAAAATAAAGTTTCCCTATGTGAAACATTTATACTATCTTTGTATCAGAAAATATGAAAGTACATTTAATAAAAAAGCAGTCTATTGGAAACTTTAAAATATAAAATCATAAAAGACAAAGAACAATATAAACAGTATTGTGATATACTTGAAGAACTAATAATTTCTGAGAAAAAAGCAGATGAAGACGAAATTGAATTATTGACTCTACTAATTGAAAAATGGGATAAAGAGAACAATTCGCTAAATGAGTTAAATCCTATTGAAATATTAAAGGCTCTTATGTATGAGAATAATTTGAAATCAAAAGATTTGGTAGATATTTTGGGAATATCTAAAGGAACTGTTTCTAAAATATTGAACTATCATAAAGGATTGTCAAAGGAAACTATCAGAAAACTTGCTGATTATTTTCATGTATCTCAAGAGACATTCAATAGACCTTATAAATTGATAAACGCAGTTAATCGACATTTCCGAAATGCTTCTTTGATGAATACTAGAAAGAATATTGCTCAACATATAGTAAGCAACATTTGCCAAACTTCATAGAGTTTTAAATCTTGTTGAAAACTCTATGCTGGTACTACGAAATTGCTTGCCGGGCTTCCACAAATCCTTAATATGAAGTAGAATTTAATTTATTGCAAATTTTATTGTCTAAACTTAGACTGTCGTTAAATCCCATATAATTAGCCCGATACAAATATATGCACGCTTCAACAGTATCTGATAATTCTAATAGAATTTTGGCTTTGTTATAATAAGCTTCGGCAAAAAGTGAATCTAAAATTATTGTTCGTTCGAAGTCTTCTAAAGCTCCAAAAATGTCCCCAACCTTTTGCTTTGCCAAACCTCTTTGATTATGTGCTATAATATGATTTTTACTAATATTAATTGTTTCATTTAAGATTTTAATTGATCCATTATAATCTCCCATATGTGATTTTACTAAGGCTTTTCCAACTAAAGCACGTACATATTTTGGATTGTGTTTTAAAGAATTATCATAATCTTCTGAGGCTTTGGAGATTTTCCCGCATTTATAATACGAGTCTCCCCGAAAAGCATATGCACTGGAATGATTTGGTTTTATTTTTAGGGTATTTGAAAAATAGTCTATAGCTTCCTCATAATCAGATAACTTAAATAGTACAATTGCTTTATTATAATAGGCATTCGCAAAATTAGAATCAAGAATTATTGCTTGTTCAAAATCTTTTAAAGCTCCATAAATATCCCCAATCTTTTGTTTTGCTAAACCTCTTTGATTATGTGCTGTAATGTGATTTTTGTTTACTGTAATTGTTTTATTGAAATAAATAATTGAACCAATATAATCACCGATATAATATTTTGCATTAGCATTTCCAAATAAACCCCGCACATATTTTGGGTTGTACTTTAAGGAATTATTATAATCTATGAAAGCGTTAGATATTTTCCCACATTTAAAATAAGAATCGCCCCGAAATGCATATGCACCGGAGTGATCTGGAGCAATTTTAACAGTTTTTGAAAAATATTCTATGGCAAGTTCATAGTTTTGATTACAATACTCCTTTTTCCCTTTTTTATAAAACTCCTTATATGATTCTTCACTATGCTGACAGGAAACTATAATGCTTACAAGATTAATATTTATTAAAATAGTTATAATAATAAATATCTTCCTCATAAATAGAACTTTAATAAGTATTGTATTGAACTTTTTATTATGAAAGCAAAATTATTATATTATTTTGAATCATCAAAATGATTGAACAAAATATTAAAATTTCAGCTTAAAAAAAATTATTGCTATAAACCAGCATTGCTAAAATGTCAGGCTTTTTTAATGATACAAATATCTTTTAATTTTCTGAGTAGCAGTTTTCTGAAAAGGATCAGGATGGACAACAAGTAGTTGAATTCGGGAAAATTTATTTACTCTTGCATTTATATAGTATTGAAGTTCTGCCGAAAGTTCATCAATTCTTTCATCAACTTTTTTTGTAAGCTCTTCGAGTTTTTCATCCATTTTGTGAGTAAATTCTTCCTTCATTTCTTTCAACTTCAGTTCTAATTCTTCTCTGTTGAAATGCACTAAAGCCACCAATTTCCCTTTTTTTTCAACCACAATAGATTCAATTACATGTCGAAAATTATTTATTAAAGATTCAATTTCTTCAGGATAAATATTTTCTCCATTGGCACCAACTATCAGATTTTTTAATCTGCCTTTGTGGCTAAGCCAACCATCTTTGTCGAAAACTCCAAGATCGCCGGTTTTGAACCAGCCATCTTCGGTCATAACTTCGCGGGTGTTTGCTTCATTTTTATAATAACCCAACATAATGTTTGGACCTTTCCCCCAAATTTCGCCTTCTCCGGTTTTCGGATCCGGATTGTTAATTTTTAATTCGCAATGCTGAACTACCGGACCTATTGCTTGATATCTTGTCATGCTCGGATTTGAACCGGCAAGCATAGGAGAAGTTTCAGTCAAACCATAACCAATGGCATATGGAAATTTTGCATCTACCAAAAATTGTTCTACTACCGGATCTAATTTTGCACCACCAATTCCGAAAAACTTTAAGTTGCCACCAAAAGTTTGATATAATTTTTTGCCGGCAATTCTATAAAGTAATTTGCGAGTAGGAGAGAATCTGTGTAAAAAGCGAGTAATGGGCTTTTTCTGTATTTCAGGAAGTATTTTGTTTTTATAAACTTTTTCTATTATTAATGGCACAGTCAGCATTAAATGTGGTTTAAGCTTTTGCATAGCCGGAATCAAAACGCTGGCAGTGGGAGGTTTGCGCAAATAATGAACATTAGCACCTTTCAGAATTGGCAAAATTAGTCCTAAAGTATTTTCGAATGTATGTGACAATGGCAATACCGAAAGGAATCTGTCATCTTCAAGAATTGTTTGAACTGCGTCAGCTTGCAATGCATTTGTGATTACATTTTTTTGCGAAAGCATCACTCCTTTGGAATTTCCGGTAGTACCTGATGTGTAAAGCAATATTGCCAATTTGTTTTCATTAGGACTAAAAGAATTGCTGCATTGAGTATTTTCATTAAAAACAACATTAGGTCTTTTCCCTTCTATAATATCAAAATTGTCGATACTTATTATTGTTTCAACTAAGTCTTTTTTCGTTTCAGAGAGTTTGTATTCAAGACTTTCAGAAACGAAAATTGCTTTAGCTTCGGAATGATGAAGAACATTTTGCAATTCGTGTTTGTTGAAATCGGGCAAAACCGGAACTACAACTACTCCCATGCAATGCAATGCAAAATATACTATGCCCCAGTTTGGCATGTTCTGGCTATAAATAACAACTTTGTCGTCGGGTCTAATCCCCAATTCAGTAAGAAAAGCTTTGACGGCAGAAATTCGGGTTCCCATCTGAGAATAAGTTATTGCTTCTTCTTCCATAAAACCCAATGCTTTTTTATCTGCATATTTGGAGATTACTATTGGCAAAATTTCAGCAAAACTAAACTGTTTGTATGATTCCATAAAAAATATTTTTTGCAAATGTATTTAAATTTTTTATATGCAAAAATCTACATATTTCATTTTTTGAATATGATGTTTTCAAATAAGGAATAAAATGTAGAATTTGTAAAAAATATATATTCCCACACCTGCCGCAAGTTTGCAACTTGTGGCAAAATATACATTTGATGAAGAAAGTATGTTTTTACCCGTGCCACCGCTGAAGCGGTGGCACGGATGAGTTACCAGAAGAAAAAAAATGTTAATTTTTTAAATATGATAATAAGCACAAGAAAAACCGAAAATAGAGAACTTGCAAAAAAATTATATTTTCGTGCTGATAAAAATTTAGAAATTAGAGCTTGTTTATGAAAGTTATTGATAATTTAAGAAATGCAAAAGAAACATTATTCTCATTTGAATTGTTACCACCTTTGAAAGGCAAAAACATTAACGCTATATATCAGGCAATAGATCCTTTAATGGAATTTAACCCGAGCAATATTAATGTAACATACCATCAGGAGGAGGTAGTTTATAAAAAGCACAAAACCGGATTGTTAGAGAAAAAAACTGTTAGGAAAAGGCCGGGAACAGTGGCTATTTCCGCAGCAATAAAATATAAGTATCCTTCGGTAGAAGTTGTTCCACACCTTATTTGTGGAGGTTTCACTAAAGAAGAAACGGAATATGCGCTTATCGATTTTCATTTTTTGGGAATAAATAATATCCTTGTGCTAAGAGGCGATCCTTTGAAATCTCAGCGAATTTTTAAACCAGAGAAAAACGGACATTCACATACCGATTCTTTGATTGAACAAATTGTGAATATGAATAATGGCCAATATCTTGACGAGGAATTAGAAAATTCGGCTGCTACAGATTTTTCGGTTGGAGTTGCCGGCTATCCTGAGAAACACTACGAATCGCCGAATATGAATTCGGATTTGAAATATTTGAAACAGAAAATTGATGCTGGTGCCGAATATATTGTTACTCAAATGTTTTTCGATAATAAAAAGTATTTCGATTTTGTGAAATCTTGCCGAGAAATTGGTATAGAAGTTCCGATAATTCCTGGCATAAAACCTATTTCGCGATTAAATGATTTGATTTTGCTTCCGCAGACTTTTTATATAGATATTCCGGAAGATCTTGAAAAAGAGCTAAATAAATGCAAAAACGATAAAGATGCATTTCAAGTTGGCGTTGAATGGGGAATTATGCAATCAAAAGAATTGAAAAAGAACAATGTACCGGCACTACATTATTTTACTATTGGTCTTTCGGAAAGTGTGAAACGGATTGCTAAAGAGGTTTTCTAACGATCTTTAAAATATCTACAAATCAGCAAAATGCAAGCGATAAATAAAATTAAGTTCAAAAATTAATCCATCGCTAAAATCTTTGTTTAGTTGAATTCTTTCCTCACCGAAATTGAAAGCTGCAATTTTAAAATCTAATTTATCGTCTTCTGCAAAAACACGATATGATCTTCCTATTGTAGCTCCACATTTTAAGTTTAATACAATATTTCTCGTAATATAATAGTCTAAAAATAGAGAAATTTCCTGAGTTGTTTTATGGATATATGCATTTGGAAACTTTATATTTTCAGTGTCCATAATACTATTTTCCGGTACAGTAAAATTTTCGTTCATGCGAAATGAGCCTGCCGGAGCTTGAAAAAACAAACCGGCAGAAAATTTATTATTCAATTTGTACATTAAAGTTGCATTGATTGGCAAATTTCCGAATGCCTGCAATTTATCGTTTGGCTGCCAGTCGAAGCCTATGATTGGCACAAGAAATGAACCCCAATATTCCTGATTGTAGTATAATCCGAATTTGTATTTAAATTTTTCGCTTTTTGTGAATGTAAAAAGTGCAATTCCGCCAAGTTGAAAATCGTTTTTCGAAACGTCTTCCAAATCGCTACTAATTTTTGGGAGTGCCATCAAAAGCAACTGCGATTTTGAATTTAGTTTTTTCGTATATCCGAAAAGTAAAGTGGAGGAATATATTAGCGGATACTCAAAGTCATTATTCGATGAAGAAATTTTGAAAGTGCTCCCGTTTAATCCGAAAATAGCAAGATCGCCATTTTCCCTTTTGATGGGTAATTTTGCATTTAATGAAGCCACCGAAAGACTAGCATCGCCATCAAGGCTCCAATAATTGTTTGGAGAAATTGCATAGGAAGCATTTGCTAAATCTACAAAATTTTGACTTTGTGTGTTTTGAAATAAAAAAAGAAGAATGATGAAAGGGAAAAATTTATTCATAGGTTTGTATTAAAAAATTAGAAATTAGAAATTGGAAATTGGAAATTCTTTGTCATCTCAAAAAAAAATAACTTTTACTTTATTAACTTTCAACTTTCAAAATTTACAACTTCATTGACAATTGTTTAAGTTTTCTCTCCAACTGATTTACCGATAATGGTTTATCTAGAATTGTGCGATTTTCATCTATCAAGAACAAAGTTGGAGTTGCATAAATATGATAATCGTTTGCCGATTTGCTGTCCCAGCCTTTAAGTTCTGAACAATTGAACCATTCATAATTATGTTTGTTTAGCGCCGAAATCCAATCATTTTTATCGGTATCAATAGAGATTGACAAAACTTCAAATTTAGGAACAGTTGGATTTTTATATAATTTGTGTAGTTCCGGCAACAATTCGTTGCAATGTGGACACCAGCTTGCCCAAAATATTATTACTTTAAATTTTTCAGGAATTTCCGAAAGTTTAACAAAATTGTTGTTGATATCGTAAATTTCTAAAGGTGGTGCAATTTCTCCAATCGCCATTTTGCGGAAGCTGTCTAAACGTTTTTGGAGCTCACTTTTACGCTCTTCGTCTTCGCACGATTTGTTGTTCAAATAATTGTCGGCAATGTGCAGCAACACTCTTTCAAAACCATATTTTTGAAAACCATTTACTAAAAATGAAACAAGTGTTTTATAGATTTTTTCGTTCTGGTCGGCTCTGAAAAGAATTTCATCGACTGCTTTAATAAACTCATTTTCTAATTGTTCTTGCGATAATTTATTGTTGCCGTAAAGCGAAAGGTATTCTAAAATTTTATTAGCATATAAATCGCTATATATCAGGAATGTATCAGTAAAACAAAGTTTGTCTAAAAAATGGCTTTTCAAGTATTCCTGACTTTTTTCGAAAGAAAGTTCTGGATTGATATATGGTTTTTGAAAATTGCTAATTAACAGATAGGCAAATGTATAGGAGTTTTTTTCTGCTGTTTTTTCTACAAATTTTGAAAGTGCTTTTTGAGCATTATCGAATTCAGAACATGTGGCTTCGTAAAATTTTTCTGATTTTGGATAATAAAAAACTAGAGGTGCGAGAAGCTCTAATTTACGATTTGTTTGGTGCTCAAGTCTTAAATATTCGTAAAATATTTTGTTTTCTTCCGAATGGATAACTTCAAGGCTGTCCATCGGAAATTGGTAAATAGTTGATAATTCGACATTTTCGTAATTGAAAATTACATCAGAAAAAACATTTTTATCAATCAGAATTGTATATTTTCCTTTATGGTTTGTTTTGTCTAATGAAAAAATGAATTTGTTATTATCCTTGCGTTTTGCTGTGTCAACTATATTAGTTTTATCTAAATAGATTTCGGCAAGATAGATTTCATTTTTGTCGAAATTTTCAATGGAAATTATTATGGAATAATTTTGCGAATACAAAATTGAACAAAAAAATAGGAAAAGTGAAAAAAGTATTGTTTTTGCCATTTTTATCATTTTATGATTTATGCTTGATTTCAGATTTTGACTTTTGTATTTTCTTAAAATAGTCTATTCTAAAATTTCATTCCCATTCTGTTTTCTATATCAGCTTTATATAATTCTTCAATTGGGATTACTTTCATAATGTCTGATATTATCAAATCGGGATATTTTATTGTAAAAATCTTTTTTATATTAACAATCATAGAAATACGCACATTTGCAAATTCGTCGTAAGGCAAAAGAGTGACAATTTCAGTTAATGGTTTCTTAACAATATAGCTCATTTCTTTAGATTGAATAAATGTGCTTTCCTGAAGTGATTCGAGATAATATATATCTGAAAATAAAATGTTTACAATTTCATTTTCCGGAATCGACACTAATTGTATAGAGTTGTCGGGATTGTCGGAATGATTTAAATTGTATTGTTTTTCAGATTCAGATTTTGTTGTTGAGTCGGTTTTGTGTTTGCTCAATGCCAGCTCAATAGCTGTCTGTAATTCGTTGATTTTGTATGGTTTAACAATATATCCATAGGGTTGCGAAAGTTTGGCTTTCGAAATAGTATTATCGTCTGAATATGCTGTAAGAAAAATCAGAGGAATATTTCTTTTTTCAAGAACTTTAATCGCTGCATCTGTTCCTGTCATTTCGCCTTTCAGCATAATGTCCATTAAAATAAGGTCTGGATTATGTTTTTCCATCATTTCGACAACTTGTTCTCCATAGGCAATAGTTACCGGCACTTTGTAGCCTCTTTTTTTTAGGCTGTTCTGAATGTCTTTTGCAACTAAAAACTCATCTTCAACAACTAAAATTTTAGCATTTCCCATATTAGTATTTTATTAATATATATTGTAAATTTATTGACATAAAGAATTCATAATTTGTTGATATGTCATATTTTGTCTTTAAAAATTATTGTGAATTTCGTACCATTTGAATTGTCTATTTCAATTTCTCCATCGATCTGACTTACAAGTGCACTTACAATTTGTAAGCCTAATGTTTCGCTTTCTTCAATATTTAAATCGTTGCTGACACCTATGCCGTTGTCGCTAATAATAAGTTCTAAATTTTTGTTTTTAAGCTTTTTAAGCGAAATATACACGATCCCATCCGGTTTGTTTGCAAATGCATATTTCATGGAGTTTGACACAATTTCATTTATTATCAATCCGCATGGAACTCCCAGATCTATTGATAAGAAAATGTCCTCAATATCGTTGTTAAAGCTTACAGAAGAATTCATTGTATAAGAATGAAATAGGTTGGTTATAAGCGTCTTGACATATTCTTTGAAATTGATTTTGTCAACATTTTTCGTTTTGTAGATATTTTCATGAACCAATGACATTGATTTTATCCTATCCTGACTTTCTTCGAAAAGTTTGGCCATAAGCGGATCGTCTATAGTATTTAATTGTAAGTTTAAAATGCTTGAAATTATCTGCATATTGTTTTTTACACGATGATGTAGTTCTTTAAACAATATTTTTTTTTCATAAATTGTTTGGCGAAGTTTTTTCTCGGTAGTTTTTCTGATTTCCATTTCTTGCAAAAGTTGGGCATTATTTTCTTCTGCCGTTTTTGCTCTTAGTTTTTCTTGCAACAACTTTTTCTCTACAGAAATATCCTTAAATATAATCTGCAGTACCTGTTCTCCATTATAATTGAGTGGGCTCATTTTATACTCAAGTTCAATTGATTCTTTCGATTTAGGATTTATGAGTTTTATTTCTAAAAAGGGTATTTCGCTACCAAAATTAATTTCATTAGATGTATTTTTATAGTCCTCAATATCTTCTTTTGCAATTAAGTCAATAAAAGAAAGAGTTTTTATGTCTTCGAAATTAACTCTTAAATATTTTAGAAATTTTTTGTTGGAATAAACTAATTTGTTGTCTTTTAATATAACTATACCATTTGGAGAATATTCGACTAAGTTTTTGTAATTTTTTTCGCTTCTTTCTATTGATTCTTGCATTCTTTGCTTCTCAAGCTTCCCTTGATATATTTTATAAACTTTTTCGATTTTTAGCGGAAGTTCATCAATCAAGGTCATGTCTTTTGGAAGGAAGTCAATAGCACCTGCTTTCATTGCCTTCAGAGCATTATCTACACTAGAATCTACCGTAAAAAATATTATTGGTAAAGATTTATTGTTTTTATCAAGTTTTTGAAGAATTTCTAATCCATCAATACTAGGTAAGTGATAATCTAATAATATGATATCATGTTTTTCAGGATTTTCTATTAAATAATTATAAGCATCAAAACCATCTTCAATAACTTTTACTTGAAATCCTTCTTTTGTTAAAATAGTTTTTATCAGTAAAGATTGGCTATAATCGTCTTCAACAACTAAGATTTTTATTTCATTTTTCTCAAGCATTATATAGATTTTTAAGTCTCAAAAATAGAAATATTATTTAATAATGGCTATTAATAATAATTGCTTTTTTGATAAACTTAATCAAAATATTACTTTTGATGATTGGTTATCTTTTTTTTATTAGACTCAGGAAATAGTTGATTAAATGAGAATTAGAGAATGGTTTGTTAGTAGTATAGAGAATAAGTTATTGGTAATAGTCGTTGTTATATTAAGTTTTTCGATTTTGGCAATTGCAACTACTTCGATATATTCTGTAAGTTCTTTCAGCGATATTACTATTGAAAGAAATACCGAAAATATCAAGAAACAAGCATTTTACCTGATTTCTAATGCTACTCGCGAATAGGCTACACGCCACGATGTACTTTTCGAAAAATACATTAACTTTTCTAATATTATTTCAAATGAAATTGAAATAAATCTCAGAAAAGCAAATAAATCTTTGACGAGAAATTTTAGCTACAAATTTGAAAGTTTTTCTGTAGAACTATCAGATACTTTTTTTTCAGATAAAGCAAATAAAGAAATCAATACTAGACAGCAAAAAGTACTTAAAAGTTCAATTTACAATATGAAACCATTGATGGCGGAAATAATAAATAGTTCGCAATCTATTGAAGCCATCTGGATGCAATTCCATTCTTCTATTTATTATTTATTTGCTAAAACCTTAAATATTAGTGATAGTGTAAATTTGAAAATATTTTATAATAAAAAATCTAAGTTAATTGAAAACTATAAGAATGATTATCATAAAAATCAAATATACAGAAGTAGCCTAATTGATAAAAACGCCAATTCGACATCGATAATTACAGTTTTGTCTCCAGTCTATATCGAAGATGGAATTTTCTTAGGTATGATAGGGGTTGATATTAAGATTGACGATTTTTTTAATGAATTATTATTTTCGAGCAGTTTGGAAATCAATAAAATTCAAAAATCAGAACTAATACCAGAAAGATTTGGAGATGAATTTTCTTTTCTTGTTGATCATTATGGGGAAATTGTTGCTCTTCCATACGAGTTTTTGAATTTGTTAGGAATTGAAATTAAAGACGAAAACGCAGGTGATGTAAACAATTATAATATTTTAGAAACCAAAAACCATCAATTTAAAGAAATAGCGAATAAAATTGTCAAAGGTGAAAACGATTTTGTAAAATTCGATTCAAACAATGAATATTATTATACATCCTATTATCCAATAAAATCTATGGGTTGGAGTATTTGTAGAATTGTCCCAGAAAAGAATATTTTATCTTCAATCTTTGAAACACAAAGTGCAGTGTATAAAACACTTAGAAGAATTATTTTAAACTTTCTTTTAATCACTGTTGTTTTCTGGATGATTTCTTTTACAATATTTAAATTATTTTTGAATAGAAATTTACACACACCACTAAAAACTATAACAAATTCATTTAAAATAATTGCAAATGGAAATTTGAATCATAGAATAAACCTCAATCAAAAAGATGAAATTGGAAATATTGCAAACTCATTCAATTCGATGACTCTAAAACTTAATTTATCGCAAAAAGAATTACAGGAACATAAAGATAATCTCGAAATAATTGTAGAAGGGCGAACCAACGAATTGATTGAATCTAATTTAAAACTGGTTGAAGAAATTAATGAAAGAAAAGAAACAGAACAAAAACTAAAAAATGCAAAAATAATTGCTGAAGAGGCTAATAATCTGAAAACTACTTTTTTGTCGAATATGACTCACGAAATTCGAACTCCAATGAATTCTATAATTGGATTTTCGCGAATGCTTACAAAAACAGACTTTGAAGATTGCGACAAAGAAAAGTTTCTCGAACTAATTATCGAAAATGGAAAGAGTTTATTAAAAACCGTGAACGATATTCTTGAAGCATCAAAAATTGAAGCCGGACTGGTTGCAGTTAGCTTAAAACCTTGCAATATCTCTAAACTAATAAATGAGATATTTACATCAATAAAATCAAATAAATATTATCAAAACGGACATATTGAATTTATTTTAAAACAAAGGGAAAAAGAAATTATTACATTTTCTGATACTATACGTTTACAACAAGTTATTACAACATTAATTGAAAACGCCTTTAAATTTACAAAATCAGGATTTGTAGAATTAGGAAGTTACATAAAAAAAATTGATGATGAAAAAAAGGTTGTTATATATGTAAAAGACAGTGGAATAGGGATTGAAGAAAATAAAATGAAACAAATTTTCGACAGGTTCAGGCAAGGAGATGATTCTCGTACACGAGGATTTGGAGGTACAGGATTAGGATTATCTATTTCCAAGAAACTCGGAAAATTGCTTGGGGGAGAAATAAATGTTGAATCTAAAATTAATGAAGGCTCATGTTTTTCTATAGAAATTCCATACGATCAAAATAGAAATGGAGCTTCACAAACCATAGAATTTGAAAATATTTGGAAAGATAAATCAATAATCGTTGCTGATGATGTAAAATCGAATTTTGACTTTATTTGTGAAATATTAAGGCCTACAAAAGCGAAAGTACATTGGGCAGAAAACGGAAAAGAATGTATTGATATTTTGAAAAGAAATAAGAAAACACACTTAATATTAATGGATATACAAATGCCGGTTCTCAATGGAATTGATGCTACAAAATATATTAAAGGTATAGACCCAAAAATTCCGATAATTGCACAAACAGCTTTTGCACTTTCCAAAGACATAGACGAAATTTACAAAGCCGGCTGCATAGATTATTTAATAAAACCCATATTTCCAAGAGATTTAATTAATAAAATTAACAAGCTATTCTGAAAGTTCAAATCCGATTAATAAAATATTTGTTTATAGTTCTAATTTTTTTCTAACTTGCAAAAAAATTGGATATTTTCTAAAGTTTTATTAGAAATGAATGTTGTAAGGTAATTAACTGATGTTTGTACAAAAGGAATCTAAAGTAAGCAAATTCGAAATTCATCCGATAAACCTGTCATTTCAAGGGGAATCAAAAGATCTGGAAAAAGAATTTATTGCTGATTACACCAGTAAATCTTTACAAACAATTCGCATTACTCTTTTAATAGCATCAGTTTTTTATGCAATTTTCGGATTCTTAGACGCAAAATTAATTCCAGAGATGAAAAATCTTCTTTGGCTAATTCGATACGCTTTCGTAATTCCATTCATAATCGGTGTTATTTTGTTTTCATATTCAAAACACTTTAAAAATTGGATACAACCTATATTATCTTTTACCATGGTTGTAAGTGGAATAGGAATTATTATAATGATAATAATTGCACCTACTCCAATTAATTATGCCTACTATGCCGGACTGATATTAATTTTTATGTTCGGTTATATTCTGATAAGATTAAGATTTATATGGGCAAGTTTGGCAGGATGGACAATTGTGATTATATACGAACTTATTGCCATAGATAATACTCCTTACGAAATATTTTTAAACAATAATTTCTTTTTTATCAGTGCAAATATTATTGGAATGGCAGTTTGTTATTATTTCGAATATTATTTAAGAAGAGATTTCTTTCTCGTTAATAAATTAAAAAAGGAGCAAAAGAAAGTCCTGCAAATTAATAATGAATTAGAACAAAGAGTTGTTGAACGAACAGAACAACTAAAAGTTAGCAACGATGAATTATTGATTGAAGTCAGGAATAAAAGAATTGCTGAGGTTGAGCTTAAAAAAAGCCAGAAATTTCTGGAAACAATAATAGACAATATACCTGCAATGATTTTTGTGAAAGACACAAAAAATCTTAAATTTATTATATTCAATAAAATTAGCGAAACCATTTTAGGATTGAAACGCGAAGAGGTGATAAACAAATCGAATAGTGAAATATTTGCTACAGATTCAGCAGATATTTTTTCGAAGGAAGACCAAAAAATCATAGAAGGAGATTGCGAAATAATTGTAGTTGAGGAATATTTCGAAACAAAAAACCACGAAAAAAGACTGTTTCACACAAAAAAACTACCCATACTTTTTGAAGAGGGCAAACCAGAATACATTTTAGGTATTTCAGAAGATATCACCGACAGAAATCAAAACGAAGAAAATCTGAGAAGTGCTAAAATAAAAGCCGAAGAGTCCGACAAATTGAAGACAGCATTTCTTTCAAATATGAGCCACGAAATTCGGACCCCAATGAATGCAATAATTGGTTTTGCAGGTCTATTGACCGACCATGAAATTACGGCAGAAGAAAAAGAATCCTACATTTTTCAGATAAATCAAAACAGTAATGCTTTATTGAATTTAATTGAAGATATTGTTGATATTTCAAAAATTGAATCAGGGCAGCTGAAAATCAATATCGACGAATGTTTGATAAACAAAATCATTTTAGACATTTATTCTACATTTTCCGAAAATCAGCAGCTTTTTTCCGAAAAAAATGTTGAGTTAAAATGGTCAATGGCAAATAGTAATCCAGATTTTTCGATTCGGACCGACACATTCAGGTTACATCAAATTCTGAACAACCTTGTCGGGAATGCAATAAAATTTACAGAAAAAGGGTCAATAGAATTTGGATATATTCTAAAAGATTCAGATACAATTTTGTTCTACGTAAAAGATACAGGGATTGGCATTGCCGATGATAAAATTAGTTATATTTTCGATAGATTCGGAAAAGTTGAATCAGACAAATCCAGACTTTATAGAGGAGCAGGCTTAGGATTAACAATTTCAAAGAGCTTAATAGAATTATTGGATGGAGAAATTTGGGTTGAGTCTTCCCTTGGAAAAGGCTCAACTTTTCATTTTACAATTCCAATAAATAAAATCGTTATAGTTGAAGGAAAGGCAAAAATATTAGATTTTAAAACCAAGTTTGTTGAAAATACTGATAGTGTTGTTAACATTTGGAACGAAAAACGAATACTTATAGCAGAAGATGTTGCTTCAAATTTTCAATATGCTAAAGCCGTTTTGAGTCCTACAGGAGCAAATATTGTATGGGCAAAAAATGGCTTCGAAGCAGTTGAAATTTGTAAAGCCGATGATAGTATTGATTTGATACTCATGGATATACAAATGCCTGAAATAAATGGTTATGAAGCTACTCACAGAATAAAATCCTTTAGAAAACAACTTCCAATTATTGCTCTGACTGCTTTCGCATTATCTTCTGAAAGAGATGATTGTTTTGCGGAAGGTTGCGACGATTATATGGCAAAACCAATCAAAGCTAACAAGCTAATTTCCATTATTAAAAAGTATATATAGTGCTTCGCTAAGGGTTTACAAACCCTAAACTCAACATTTTGGAATGGAGTTTCTTATTGCCTCAAAATAGCTTTCAAGAAAATCGGATTAAACCTAATTTCAAATACGGTATTTATGATATTATAATGGTAGTATAATTTAAAATCTATATCATGAAAAAACTTAGTTTCCTTTATCCAATTATTGTTTTAGCGAGTTGCGTTTTCATTTTTATAGCTTGCGAAAAAGAAAAAGCCGACTATTCTATTTTATCAGCTCAAGACAATGCTATTGCAAATAATATTTTCGATGATGTTTTCAGTCAGGCTGACGAAGCAACTAAAAATGCTGATTTGCAACTATACGAAACAAGCAACAAAATGATTGATACAGGTGGATGCTCAAGCCTTACTATAACACCATTTGACATAATTACATGGCCAAAATACATTACAATCGACTTTGGAAACGCAAATTGTTTATGCTCCGATTTGAATTACAGACGAGGAAAAATATTGATTGAACTTTCAGACAGATACAAAAATGTAGGAGCAACACATACAATAACTTTCGATGATTATTACATTAACAACAATCATGTTGAAGGAGTAAAAACCATTATAAATAATGGAGAAAACACAGATGGAAACTATTTTTTTACTGTGAATGTCTCAAATGCAGAAATTACAAAACCTGATAGTACAATAATTTACTGGAATGCAAACAGGATAAGAGAATGGATAAATGGTAGCACAACATCCTTGTGGATTTGGGACGATGAATATTTAATTTCCGGAATATCATCGGGAATAAATACAGATGGCAAAGAATTTACAATTACAATTATTGAAGATTTAAATATTGCACTTTCATGTCCATGGATACGAAGTGGAAGTTTAGAAATTGAGGTTAATAATTCTTCTCCAACAATTACTGTAGATTATGGAAATGGTGATTGTGATGCAAATGCAACAGCAATAATTGATGGGAATAATTATCCATTTGTTATGAACTAATTTTTGTCTTATAAAGCTGGTTTTTAGCTCCGAAGAGTTTTTTGAGATTAGAATTTCCGGTATTATATTTTTAACAATAAAAAAGGGAATAAATTAAATTTATTCCCTTTTTTCAATATATAAAAATATCTAAGATTCTTAGTTTGTTTTCTCTAATCTTTTCATAATTGCAAAGATAAATGCTGCTGATACGAGACAAC
Organism: Bacteroidota bacterium; assembly: GCA_018692315.1. NCBI lineage: Bacteria > Pseudomonadati > Bacteroidota > Bacteroidota bacterium. The sequence goes on from JABHKC010000045.1 coordinate 27,939, forward strand.
ATGCAACGAAAATTAACCATAATTGCCATAGGTCTATCTTTCCCCAGAAGCTACTTCCAATAAATAGAAGCTTATTACCTACCGCTGTTGCCAGTAACCAACCTCCTTGCATCAATCCCTGGAATCTGCCAGGAGCTACTTTTGAAACAAATGATAATCCCATTGGACTTAGGAATAGTTCTGCAACAGTTAATATCAGGTAGGTCGAAATTAGCCAGTAAGGCATCACTCTGGATGAGTCAGGAACTGGATTTGATCTGACAATTTCTCCAGTCGCTTGATCAACTACTTGGAGTTCATGAGGTGATACCAAATTCAGCGAGCCAACTAACATCACCACAAAACCAACAGCTGCTATAATCATACCGTATCCAATCTTTCTTGGGGTGGATGGTTCCTTTCCTTTTTTATTGAGCCATGAGAACACTCCCATTACAAGAAATGTAAGCGTAACAATGAACAATGGATTAAAGGATTGGAAAACCTCAGGTGCAATTGGATTGCTGTCAGGATCTGCTTTTGTAAACAGATAGTACACAGAAGAACCTCCAGCTACCAATAAAGCTCCACCAATTAGGCGTGTATTAAGTTTCTTCCCTTTTCCTAAGACAAGCACTATTCCGGCTAAGAATGCGATAACAGAAAGGATATTTTCTAGCTCAAAGAACATATAGGTAGCAGGATCAACAGCCTTTGCCGTATAATCTCTTGCGAAGAATGTTAATGTAAGACCATTTTGATGGAATGCCATCCAGAAAAAGATTACGACAAAGAATACTAGCAATAATGCTGAAACTCTTGATTTTTCTTCTTTTGTTGAGATTGTTATGATCCAAGTAACAAAAGCAGCAAAAAGTCCGATAGCTGCACCTGTTTCAATATCTTTTAAAAGGCTTACACCAAAGGCAACAACGATACCAACCACAACTGCTATAGGAATAGCGAAAGGTTTTTCACTAAATGTAATTTTAGATTCAGTAGCTGAGGTTTCTTTTTTTGGTAGGTGCTTGTTGAACACGATATAAACAACCAGAGAAATTACCATTGCAATCGCAGCAACTCCAAAAGCATAATTATATCCATGTGAGAAAGCATCAAGATAATTATGTGAAAATGAACTTAGATCAGTTACCGGCCCACTCAAACTAACCTGGTCAGCCAAAGCCTGAAATTGATTTGTATTGTCAAGGCTACCATTCTGGAACTGGTGACACAATGCGGGAAGAGATCCGTCATGTAAGAAATCTTGTGTTTTTAAGAACCAATTTCTCATTCCTGTTGCCACAAAAGGAGCAAAAAATGCCCCAACATTGATTCCCATATAGAAAATCATGTATGCAGTGTCTCTTACTTTGTCATACTTTGGGTTGTCGTACATCTGGCCAACAACAGCTTGTAGATTACCTTTAAACAACCCATTACCAAAGGCTATTATACCTAGTGCAGTAAATGTAATCACTTGAGGTAAATCAGGAACGGCCATAATAATGTAGCCACCAAACATGATAATTTGTCCAGCCATAATAACAGTCTTGTACTTACGGGTGGCATCTGCCAAAATACCGCCAACCAATGCTAATGCATAGATTGCAAAATAAAACCAACTGTAAACATCTCCGGCAATGTCTTCACTCAGACCATATTTGGCCTGAAGAAAAAGTACGAGAATTGCCATCATAGTATAAAAACCAAATCGCTCGCCCATGTTGGTAAAAAAAGCTACTAACAAACCCTTCGGGTGTCCTTTCAACATAATTATTAATTTAAGTTAATATTAAGTAAATTCTCATTTCAAAGTGGGCAAATATATAAAGCTTTTTTAAATCTTCAATGAGTTTGATGATATTATCTTGCTTTTGAAAATCAACAATTGTTGTATCTCTTCATTAAAGTTTAGATTTGTTCGATATTATGAAAGTTTTTGTAATTTAATCATTATTAGAGCAATAATTCAGAAAGTTCTCTAATTCAATTAAGCGAGACTTGATTGTTCCTTATGCCAAATGAGCATTTCATAAAATAGAATATGTTTTTTTCAACTATGATAAATAATCTTCACCGTTAGCCAATTTCAATTAAAAAAACAATCATACTATTGTAAAAACCTGTTAATTTGTTTACATTTGTGAAAAAAATATGAAAGATGAAAATTTTAGGAACTAAACAAACCAGAGATGCCGACAAATTTACAATAGAAAACGAACCTATCAAATCGATTGATTTGATGGAAAGGGCGGCTACAAAATGCACAGAATGGATAGTTAAAAGATTTGATAATCAAAATCGGATAAAGATTTTTGCGGGTAGCGGAAACAATGGAGGAGACGGGCTGGTAATTGCCAGGCAATTAGATGCTTTGAATTATCATGTAGAATTATTTTTTATTAAATTTTCGGACCATATTTCTGAAGATTGTTCAGTAAACCTCTCAAGGCTTAGAGAACAAACAAATATAAATATTGATGAAATAGAGGAGAATTCTGAATTGCCGCAAATTCTTGATTCCGACATATTAATTGATGCAATCTTTGGTTCAGGATTATCCAAATCTATTGAAGATTTTCCTGCAAATGTTGTAACGCATTTAAACAAAACCAAAGCAATAATTATTTCTATTGACATCCCATCAGGTTTGTTTGGCGAAGACAATTCCGAAAACTACTTTAAAAATATTATTGAAGCAGATTACACACTAACTTTCGAAAGTCCAAAACTATCGTTTCTTTTCTCCGAAAACGAAAGATATGTTGGAGAATGGGAGGTTTTACCAATAGGTTTGAGCAAAGAATATATTTCGCAAATCGACACAGAATTTTCGTTAATATCAAAAGAGCAGATAAAACCAAAAATTAAAAGAAGAAAAACATTTGCTCACAAAGGACATTTTGGCCATGCACTTCTCATTGCCGGTGGCTACGGAAAAATTGGAGCTGCTGTTTTAGCTGCCAAAGGATGTTTGCGTGCAGGAGCAGGATTGTTGACCACTCATATCCCTCGCTATGGCTACGAGATACTTCAAACTTCAGTTCCGGAATCTATGCTTAGCGTTGACAAATACGATAAAGTAATTTCAAAAGTTAGCATAATCGACAATTTTACAACCATTGGAATTGGACCAGGAATTGGCAGGTCCAGAAATACGCAAATAGCAATAAGAGAACTTATTGAGCAAGCTAAAGTCCCTATGGTAATAGATGCAGATGCAATAAATATTATTTCTGACAATAAAGACCTTCTTGAAAAAATACCAGAGGAAAGTATTTTCACACCACACCCAAAAGAATTTGAAAGAATTGCTGGCACGGCTTACGATAATTATTCCAGAATTCAACTTCAAAAAGAATTTGCTCAGAAACAAAAAGTTTATGTAGTACTTAAAGGTGCATACACTTCTGTTGCCTGCCCCGATGGTTCCTGTTTTTTCAATCCTACCGGAAATCCGGGAATGGCTACCGGCGGTAGTGGCGATGTGCTGACTGGAATAATATTATCGCTACTTGCTCAACGATATTCTTCGAAAGATGCTGCACTAATCGGTGTCTTTCTTCACGGATTAGCCGGAGATTTTGCTACCAGCCAGCATGGACAGGAAGCAGTTATTGCCAGTGATATTATCGATAATTTGGGCAAAGCTTTTCAAGAAATAAAAAAATAAATCAAGCTTTTAGGAATTATTGCTAATTGAAATAATCTTTCTCAAATTAATAAATAGCTATTATTTTAAAAGTGTACATACAAAAAGTTAGGCTTTAACTCATTAGAATCAATACAATGAATCAAATCAAAAAATATTTTCAAAAAAAAATACGTAAGAAACCACTTTTCGGAATTCTGCTATTAATTGCCTTTTCGGGATGTTCACCACAAATAAATGTCATAAATATAAAAGACGCAAAAATATCTGAAATTGAGGACAATGTATTTTTCTATTTTTTACCAAAAACAACAATAAAAGTAGAAGTTGAGGCAGAAAAAACAGATTTTATTGCAGGACCTTATGCAAAATTTGCTGAGAAACTTCTCGGAATAAAAAATATTGACACAACAAATCACTCCGAATGGAAAATAAATGATTTACAAATTAGTGATTTCAGTAGCCCCGATACCAGCCAAATATATTTGATAGTTTCAAAAAAGAAATCCATTGCCAATAAGATTAATTTATCTGAGGATGGGCTTATTAAATCTATTAATAGCGAAAACAACACAGAAAATTTTACACGAAGTAATGATGTTTTTCTTGATGAGACAATTGAAAAGAAAGTTTATTTTACAAAACTTTCGAATACAGAGAATTTTTTCGAAAAAACTCTCAATTCATACAAAACAATAAAAACTGATAGTTCATTTATTCGTGTTCCGGTTTCAAAAACAGAAATCCACCAAAAAACAGACGAGCAAAAGGCTGAGGAAGTTGTTAAATTGATATTAAAATTGCGAGAAGAAAAAATTGCCTTACTAATCGGAGAATACGATATTTTCCCTGAAGGGGCAGCAATGTCAGCAATTATTAATGAATTAAATTCGCTCGAAAAGGACTATATTTCATTATTCACCGGTTATACTATTAGCAATGCAGGAACTCAAAAAAGAGTTTACGAAATTTGTCCAAATTCAGCTTTCGAAAACGAAAGATTGTTATTCAAATTTTCTTCAAAAGATGGCATTTTAGAGCCAAATAGCAATAATGGTAAAGAAGTGAAAATTGCGTTAGAGGCAATACAATGCAATGAAATATTTGAAGATTATTATTTCAAACAAGACACACTGGTAGAGCAAAACAATGGCTTATTCTACAGATTCCCGGCAACTACTAAAGTGAAAATTTCTTACGAACAAAAAGTGATAGCATCAGCAAAACTTTTGGTTTCGCAATTTGGGGCCGTTTGCAAACTCCCATCATATTTATTATATGAAAACAAAAGTAAGATTGAATTTTATCCTAAATTTGGTTCTTTAAAAAGCATAAAATAGTTAGGGTTTTAAAATTGCATTTTTGAAATTTTAACTCAAATGAAACGCAAATAGTTTATTATCCGAAAATTATTCAAGGAGTTGATTTTTATTTATTTATTATAATATTCTTATTACTTTTGCACTACTAAAATTGAATATATATGGAAAATATGGATTATAATACGTCAAGACCAAAAATTACTGTTCCTGAATACGGCAGAAATGTTCAACACCTTATCGACAAAATAAAACTAATAGAAACCAAAGAAGAAAGAACAAAAGCAGCTTTTGCAGTAATTCAAGTTATGAAAAATATGAATCCCGGTGTGAAAGATACCACCGATTTTCAGCACAAATTGTGGGATCATTTAACCATTATTTCCGATTTCGATTTAGATATTGATGCTCCATTCGAACTTCCTACAAGAGAAAAAATATATGATAAGCCTGCAAAACTTGACTATTACGAATCAAAAGTCAAGGTAAAGCACTATGGCAAAACCTTGCAGTTGCTCATCGAAAAAGTTTCGGAATGGGAAGATGGTCCTGAAAGAGAAGAATTGATAAGGGTAATCTGCAATCAGATGAAAAAGAATTATTTAATGTGGAACAGAGAGTCAATTACAGATTCTATAATTTTTAAGGACTTAAAATATTTGTCGAAAGGAAGACTTATCCCCAAAGAACATATTGTTTTGCTGGATACTCAAGAAATATTAGTTAAAGTGAGGAAAAGGAAAAAGCGAATGGAAGCTGAAAAAAAGCCCTCCAAATATAACAAAGAAAGAAGAACTGATAAAGTTATTTCTGTAGAAAAAGTAATAGATATTACAAATGGCAATTCAGAAAAAAAAGCTGAAAACGCAATGTAAATCATAAATTTTGCCTTTTCAAAATGAAAGAAGTTTTGATAAATTGTTTCAAAAAAATGCGAAATGTCAGGACCTATTTGTAAAATAATTAGTGATTTCTTAAAATATAATATTGCTTTAGATTCAAAAAATATTTAATAGAAAGCTATAAAATATATAAAACTCTATATTCATTCTTGTTATAATATTCCAAATTAATGGCTACATTTGAAATACAAGGCTCAAACAAGCTAAAAGGCGATTTGTTTCCTCAAGGTGCAAAAAATGAAGCCCTTCAGGTAATTTGTGTTTGTTTACTAACTCCCGAAGAAGTAATTATCGATAATATTCCAAATATTCAGGATGTGCGAAAACTCATCGAACTACTTGAAAACTTAGGTGTTAAGGTAATCAAACTTGGAGAATCTAAGTTTTCCTTCCAGGCAAAAGAAATCAATATAGACTATTTAACCTCAGATGATTTTAAAAATAAAGGCTCGAAACTGCGAGGTTCTATAATGATTATTGGGCCACTTTTAGCACGATTTGGTAAAGGATTTATTCCCCAGCCCGGGGGCGACAAAATCGGACGACGAAGGTTAGATACTCATTTCATCGGTTTTCAAAAACTCGGAGCAAGTTTTACTTACAACCAAAAGGAAAATTTCTATCAAGTAAGTGCAGAAAAACTTACCGGTGCACATATGCTTCTCGACGAAGCTTCAGTTACCGGAACTGCAAATATTCTTATGGCTTCCGTTTTTGCTGAAGGAAAAACAACCATTTACAATGCAGCCTGCGAACCATATGTTCAGCAATTGTGCAAAATGCTAAATAGCATGGGAGCAAAAATTTCGGGCATTGGATCAAATTTGCTAACCATCGATGGAGTTTCAGAACTCTCGGGCTGTTCGCACAGAATTTTGCCAGATATGATAGAAATTGGCAGTTTTATTGGATTAGCTGCAATGACACATTCAGAAATTACGATTAAAAATGTTGCATACAACGAACTTGGCATTATTCCAGATTCATTTAGAAAATTGGGCATAAATTTCGAATTAGTAAACGATGATATTTTCATTCCTGAACAAAAAAGTTATGAAATAGAAAAATTCATCGACGGTTCAATTCTTACCATTGCTGATGCTATTTGGCCAGGACTGACACCTGATTTATTAAGCGTGCTTTTGGTGGTAGCTACTCAGGCAAAAGGCAGTGTTTTGATTCATCAAAAAATGTTCGAAAGCCGCCTCTTTTTTGTCGATAAACTTATTGATATGGGAGCACAAATAATTCTTTGCGACCCTCACCGTGCAACTATTATCGGAATAAACAACGAATATAAACTAAGAGCTACACGGATGATATCGCCCGATATTCGTGCCGGTGTAGCTTTGCTTATAGCTGCACTTTCGGCAGAAGGTACGAGCGTGATCCAAAACATTGAGCAAATTGACAGAGGTTACCAAAATATTGATGCCAGACTAAATAAAATAGGTGCTAAAATAAAAAGAATTGATACCGATTGCATGTAGATTTGTCTGTTAGCCCTTAGCTATTGTCTTTTGGCTAAAAGCAATTGGCTAAGGACTAACAGCTAAAATCTACCTATTTTGCAAAACACACTTTCTTTCAATATAATAATCCTCAGATTTTAGTCGGATAAAATAAATTCCTGAACTTAAATTCTCGGCATTCCATTCAAAACTATTTTTTCCGGCAGGTATATTTCCATTAAAAATTGTTTGAACTTTTTGCCCCGAAATATTAAATAGCTCGACAGAAGCTTCGGTATTTTTTGAATTTTCTACCTCAATTGTGAGCAGCTCGTTAAATGGATTTGGAAAACTCGAAAGTTCAATATTCTTAATAATATTTATTTCAATGGAAGAAATGTCAATATCGTTTCCAAAAATGAAATATTCATAATCGTCATGAGACATATCGTTGCAAGATACGCACAGAACCAAACGAGACAATACGTAATCAGTTGGTTGCTTAAACGAAACCATGTCTTGCCAATTTGATGAAATTACTTCTTCTAAAGTATCGTTTTCAAAAGCCAGCAATACAATATTCCATGTTCCGTAATCGTATAAAACTTCCATATCAATTGTATCAAAAACAAGAGGTAAATCATAATAATGACATCCATATGGATACATCATTTCAGTTTCATCAACAGGAAAAGCATTTGGAGAGGCTTCAATACTAAATTGTGGAAGGTCGAAATATTCGTATCCGTATTGCCCGCTCGAAAGGCTGGTATCGTCTAAGAAATTGGCAATTGTCCAATTCAAAAACACACTGTCGAAATTTATCTGAAAACCCGATGAAACAAGAGCATCTTCAATTCCTTGAATGCTTGTTGTAGTTTCCGAAACAATTTGTTTGATAAATGCTGCTCCTCCAAATTGTTCGGAAAGATATGTAAAGAAAAGCTGTGTCTGAACATAATCAGCAAATTCGCTATCCCAAACAGTTAGTCCATTGCCGGGGTTTTGCGGAAAACCAGTTAGAGGATCAGGATGCCCGAACAAAACCATTGCATATTCTGCACAACCTTCGTCAACCCATGATTCTTCATAAGGATCTATTTCGAAATGAATTAAATGCTCTAATTCGTGAGCCATAACCGACAACATTGCAGGTCCCACAGGATCAACCTGATTTTTGTCGCAATTCAGATATAACATTTCACATTCGTTGCTATGCTCACCATAAGTCATGGCTTCTGCTTCCGTAATTTGATTAAATGAGGAAAAATATCCGTCGAAAACAGTTCCCATAAATGAAGCAATTGACGAAAAGAAAAATATAACTTTTGGGTCGCTATCTAAAACATCGGGGATAGGCCCAAAGTTTGTCTCATCCATTTCAACAATTCCCATAGTCGAAGAGCTGAATGTTGCATTTTCGAGATAGTGCATAATAGTATCAACATCGTCCTGTGTCATTTCTGTAAGCCAATCGTCGTCGGCAACAAAAACATATGAACGGTCGCCCACAGCTCTACAAGTGGCAGAAACCAAAATATTTTGCGGTGGCATACCGCTTAAATCCCATTTCCAGAAACTTGTTGAATCACCCACAGCGTATGCCTGAGTACTTTTTTGCAATTTTCTCATTTTTACAATATCGGAACCTACATATTTTTTGCAAATCTCTTTTGCACGATTTGTATATTTTGTAAGCAAAGTGTCGCTAGCATTTACACTTAGGTAAATTACTGAAACTAAAAGTAATAGAACTAATTTTTTCATCTAAATAAAATTAATTAATAAATATAAACATTTTCAATACTTGTACAAAAATACATTTTTCTTTTAAATATAATTTTCTGAAAGCTTCCCAAAAAGCTAAGTGTTTGTAAATAAATAAACTATCCTGTTTTTAACACCCATACTGTCAGCCCCAAAAGTTTTAAGGACTTTTTGGTCAAACTTTCGTAAAGTTCCTAAATCATTCACAACTATTTCATATCTTTGATTGTCAATTTTGTAATGAAATATCGTATAATGCTTAGTAAAACAAAATATATAATTGGTTCTTCATACTTACTTATACTATTTCTATTTTTACAACCAAACACCTTCGCCCAAAAAGAAACTGCAAACTGGATTTTTGGGATGTACGACAATTGGGTAATCTTTACAGATAGTGGGCCAATTCCATATAGCCCACCAAACAATATCCAATGGCAGCCCGATTTTTTTGAATCTGGTGGCTGTGCATCTACAATTAGTGATAAAGAAGGCAATTTAATTCTTTATACAAATGCGGAATCTGTTTGGAATGGGCAACTTCAATATTTAGGATATCCGAATGGTCATTGGTGGGGTTCCACAATTATTATCCCGTCTCCTGGTAACTCAACTAGGTTTTATATTATTACAACTTTATATGCAGGTTTAACTGGATTAAAAATCTATCAAGTAGATATGTCCTTAAACAGTGGTTCCGGGGGGAATGTTTACAATGAATCCTTTGGAACAAATTTAGTTCCCAAAATTGCCACAACCTATCATTCCAACCAAAAAGACATTTGGCTAATTGCTCACGATTGGAACAGCAATTCTTTTCGTTCAGTTCTGATTACAGAACAAATTCCTGGAGCTTCTCCATTTATAACAACTACGCCGGTAATAAGCAATGTAGGGCTAATCCAGCAAGATACTGCAGTGGTCGATTTATGGAATAGTGCTTCGGTTGGTAAAATGAAGATATCACCGGGAGGCAATCATATTGCTATGAGTAGCAATGGACTAAATGCTGTTGAAATATTCGATTATGATAAAGAAACAGGTATAGTTTCAAATCCAAGAACCATAAATATAGACAGACCATTTTGTCTTGAGTTTTCGCCAAACGGCACACTATTGTATATCGGACAACTTTATAAATGCTTTCTCAGCGGATGTACTCTACCAAATGTAACTAAACATGTATATCAGCTTGATTTAATGGCAGGTACAGGAAGTGAAACTGATATTCAAAATTCAATGACTATTGTCTCATCTTATTTGCAATCATCAGATCCTCCAACTGGCCCACAATTTCAGTTGGCTTCCGATATGAAAATATATGTCGATGTAGTAAGTTGGGAGGTTCCGGTTATTAGCAATCCTAATCTATTAGGGACAAACTGCAATTGGACACCTGATGGTATTGTTTTTCCCAATGGTTGGCCTGGAACTGGTCCAATTCAACTTTTCCCAGACTTTTTTACACCATTTCTCGATTTTAATATCCTTTTCGAAAATGCCTGTTTTGAAGATTCTACTATGATTTACACCAAAACAAATCAAGGTTTTGATTCTATATGCTGGGATTTTAGTGATCCTACACTTGGAAATTTTAGTTTTCCAAATCAGGATACTATTTTTTATAAATTTTCGCTTGCCGGAAATTATCCAATAACCCTTAAACGCTACCGCAACGGTAATCTTGATGAGCTAACTAAACTTCTGAAAGTTCTGCCAAAGGTTAATATTAATTTGAATATCGACACGATGCTATGTCAGGGTGCAGAGCTTGAAGTTTCTGTATCAGATAGTTTGTGCGAGTTTGTTTGGCTTAGCAGTCTCTCATACGACAGCATTTTTTCCGACACAATCCAAATTTCGCAAAATGGCACTTACTGGCCAATTGTAACAAATTTCGATGGAATTTGCGGTAGTATTGATACTGTTCAGGTTCAGTATGCTGAAATTAATTCTGAACTTGGAGTCGATTTAAATGACTGTATTTCAAATCCTTTAATTTTATCTCCAACTTTTCAATATGCCGACAGCCTTCTTTGGTCAACTGGCGAAAGCACCGACAGCATTTTTGCAAATCAAGCCGGTTTGTATTTTGTAAGTGTTTATTATGCAGGCTGCTATGATTACGATTCTATAAATGTGGATTATGAATATCCTTTAAATCCTCATTTGGGTTCTGATGTTTTTCTTTGCCTTGATGATTCTGTAAACCTTTTTGGAGGAAGTTTTTTGAATACTGATTATTTTTGGTTGCCATCATTTGAGACAACTGAGCAGATTTTTGTAAGCAATTCAGGCGAATACATTCTTTCAGTTTCAAATATTTGTGGAACATATTCAGATTCAATTTTGGTAAATGATTTAAATCCACCGGTAGTAAATCTCGGAAATGATACAATACTTTGTATCGGCGACAGCTTGATTTTAGATGCTACAAATCCACAATCCATCTATTCATGGATGGATGTTTTCTACGATAGCGCAGTAACAGTTTGGACAACAAACAATTATTGGGTAATTGTTGAAAATCAATGCGGCTCAGCTACTGATAGCATTTCGGTCGAATTTCATATCCCTTTGGAAATTAATCTTGGGAATGATACTACAATTTGCAACAGCGACAGCCTTCAATTGTCTATTGATAATTTTTTATTTTTTATTGCAAACTGGTCAACTGGAGAAACTGGATTAGAAATTTTTGTACAAGATTCAGGAAATTATTGGGTAGAAGTTGAAAATGCTTGTGGAATTTTTTCCGATACAATCAATCTGAATTTGGATTTTCCTATAGAAGTAAATCTCGGAAACGACACTACAATTTGCGCAAGCGACAGCCTCCAATTATCCATAGCCAATAATCAATCATCATTTGCAAACTGGTCAACAGGAGATACTGTCCCAGAAATTTTTGTTCAGGATTCAGGAAATTATTGGGTGCAAATTGAAAATGCCTGCGGAATTTTTTCCGATTCAATCAATCTGAATTTAGATTTCCCTTTGGAATTAAATCTCGGCAACGACACCATAATTTGCCACAGCGACAGCCTCCAATTATCAATTAACAATTATCAATCATCAATTGCAAACTGGTCAACAGGAGAAACAAGCTCAGAAATTTTCGTTTCCGATTCAGGAATTTATTGGGTGAATATAGAAAACGCTTGCGGATTTTTTTCCGATACTATGGAACTTTTTGTTAGCAATCCGCAATTTAGTTTTCCTGTCGATACACTTGGAATGTATTCAGGCTATATCGAACTTATGGCTGACTCTGGCTGGATTTCATATCTTTGGGAAAACGGCGAAACAACGAATCAAACAGTTGTGAGTGATACAGGCTGGTTTTCTTTGCAAGTTTTCGATAGTCTCGCTTGCTCCACTTCCGATTCCATATATATATTGGATATTTCTGCAATTCCTGAAAACGATGAAATTATTGTTTCCAACGATTTTATATTAATTCTATATCCAAATCCCGGAACAGGAATATTTAATTTAAAAATATTTGCACCTGATGATGATTATTGTTCTGTGGATATTTTCAATATCAATGGCCAAAATGTTTTTTATCAGAATAAATTAGACCTATTAAAAGGTTGGCAGGAACATCAAATTGACTTGTCAACAAATTCTGATGGAGTTTATAATATTTTATTAAATTCTGATAAATTTGAGATACAAACTAAACTTGTATTAATAAAATAATATTCATCTTTGCACAAGACCTGACAGGTTTTGAAAACCTGTCAGGTCTGGATTTTGGATAGTTTCTAAATGTACAAACACCTATTTCATATCTTTGATTGTCAATTTTCAAAAAAATAATAAATAGAAATTCTATTCTTTATATCTTTGAAAAAATATTTTGATTATGTTCAATAACACAAAAATTGCATTTATAAGCAAATCTGACAAAGACCTAAAAAGAGCGTATTTTTTGTTTAAAACGCTATCTAATACTTTTTTAAGTAAGGCAGGTACATTATTAACAAATATTGCAATTAGCATTAAATTTCCTATTAATTGGATTATTAAACCTACAATTTATGAACATTTTGTAGGTGGCGAAAGTATCGAGGAATGTAGCAAAACAGTAGGTTTACTCGAAAAATATAAAGTCCGGGCAATTCTGGATTATTCTGTAGAAGGAAAAGAAAGTTCCGCTGACATTCAGAAGGCTTTGGATGAAACAATTATGTCGATAAAAAATGCAGGCAAAGATAAAAATATACCTTTCGCTGTTTTTAAGCCCACTGCATTTGCCAGGGCTGCAATTTTAGAAAGAGCTAGCCTGACCGATCATCTCAATTCAGAAGAAAAAGAAGAAGCAGAAAATTTCAGAAAACGAGTAAATATTTTGTGCCAAACTGCTTTTGATTCCGATATTCCAATACTTATTGATGCTGAGGATTCCTGGTTTCAAAATTTTGTTGATGAAGTTGTAACAGAAATGATGGAGAAATTCAATAAAGAAAAAGCCATAGTTTTCAATACCTTGCAAATGTATAGGCACGATAGACTTGAATTTCTGAAAACTTCTTTGCAAAAATCCATTGAAGGAAATTATTTTCTGGGGATGAAATTTGTCAGAGGTGCCTATATGGAAAAGGAGAGGCTACGTGCCGAGAAAATGAACTATTCAGATCCAATTCAGCCGAACAAGGAAGCAACAGATAATGACTACAACGCAGCCCTAAAATTTTCAATAGAGAACATAGACAGAATTTCCATTTTTAATGGAACCCATAACGAAAAAAGTTCGAAATATCTATGCGAATTGATGCAGGAACATTCGTTGCAGAAAAATGATAAACGGATATATTTTGCACAACTTTATGGGATGAGTGACCATATCAGTTTCAATTCGGCTGATGCAGGATATAATGTTGCAAAATATGTTCCGTACGGACCAGTAAAATTCGTAATGCCATATTTGCTACGAAGAGCCGAAGAAAATACCTCGGTTGCCGGACAAACCAGTATAGAACTTGAGTTACTACAAACCGAAATGCAGCGAAGGAAAAACCTTAAAAAGTAAAAAATATGATTATTGATACAAGAAAACGAGGAACGAATATAAAACTTGGATTTGTTTTGGGTGGAATTACTGCATTGGCACTACTTGGGTTTATCTGGTTTTCGGGAATATTTGTGAGCAATCATGCCCCATTGGCAATCACAATAATATTTGTTGTTACATATATTTTCGTATCAATACGCTCATACCAATTTATTTATTATTCCGATGAAGGCGATTTTATAATTTTCAGATATTTCAAAATTATTCCTACAACTTTAGTTCATAGTTCAATAGAAATTAAAAAAAACTCGCTTTCGAAGTATGAATTGAAAAAATCTTTTTTCAACCTGCGAGAAGAAATTATTTTTTCGCAAAAAACGAAAAGAGGGATAGCTAAATTTCCGCCCGTAAGCATTGCAATTTTAGACCAAAAACAAAAAGAATATTTAATTAAATCGCTTAATAAAATTTTAAACTAATTTTTACTATTATGAAACACATTGTATTTTTAATTTTAGTTTCGTTTCTAATTTTCAGCACTACCGATTTGTTTTCGCAATTTGTAGTGAGCGGACAGTTTCGCCCAAGAGCAGAACTCGGAAACGGGTACAAAGTTTTACCTACAGAAGCTGACGACCCAGGGTTTTTTATTAGTCAGCGAACTCGATTGAATTTTAACTATTCAACTGAGAAAATGAAGACCCGTTTATCTTTTCAGGACATCAGGGTTTGGGGAGACGAAGATATTTATAACAAAAGCGGAGTCTGGGCAAAAGATGCTAAAAATCTGGACGTTTACGAAGCATGGTTCGAATTTAAGATTTTCGAAAACTCTATGCTAAGAATTGGAAAACAAGAACTTAAGTACGATGACCAAAGACTAATTTCGTGGAGAAACTGGAGTCAATACGGACTTACCTACGATGCACTTCTGTATAGCTTCAATAAAAAAGGAATTCAAGCAGATGTGGGATTATCTTTCAACAATAAAAGTTCAAACTCTGTTAGAAAAGAATATTATTCTGATAACAATCGAATGAAAACCTTAAATTTTATTTATCTGAAAAAGAAATTCAACAAAGCCATGCACTTGTCGCTGATTGCAGTAGCCAGCGGATACGAAAAAGAAGGAAATCCTTCAATAATTTATTTGTCAGAAACAATGGGAGGAAATTTTGTTTTCAAAAATAAAATTGTGAATGCCTCAGCTACAGCGTATTATCAAATGGGTGAAAATCCAACAGGCCAAGATGTAAGTGCTTATTTGATTGCTGCAAAAGTTTTAGGCACCTATGACAAGTTCACTTTTGGAGGAGGTATAGATATATACTCGGGGCACGATACTGAAAACACCGACGAAGATTATGTTAATACCGACCACACTTTCGACAATTTGTATGGTGCAAGATTTAGTTTAAACGGAAATATGAACCATTTCACATTGTTCGATGCACATACTAAAAATGGCGGCTTGACCGATATTTATGTGCATTTCAAATATGCTATAAGCAAAAAATCTACGGTAAAAACCGATTTTCATGCTTTTTCTTTAACAAAAGATGTTTTAAATACTGTGAGCCTGGAAAACTATGATAAAGCGCTCAGTAACGAAATTGACATTGCCTATATCCATAAATTTAGCAAGGCAGTGAAACTAAATGCCGGTTTTTGCTATTCGCTACCAGGCGAAACTCTTGAAATGTTTAAAGGAGTTTATGTTGAAGGTGAAGATGTTATTAATCCGCTTTTTAGTTATTTGATGATTACTGTAAGCCCAACTTTTTTCAAGAGCAAATAATATTCAGAATATAGTCTAATTGTACATTTTACATATTTTACATATTTTAGCAAACTTTTAAAACAAAAATTTATAAAATGAAAAATCAATTTTTAGCATTAATTATTATAGTAGTAAGTCTTGTTTTCAGTAATAAAGCGAATGCTCAAATATCAAGTAGCGACCGCATTTTCAGTTTAGGAACATCACTTGGATTTTATCCAAAATACGATGATGAATATAATAAAGATGCATACAAATTTACTTATTCAACACCAATTTTTATACAATATGAAAAAGGTTATGGAGAAGGTTTTGAGATAGAAGAATTAGATAATTTACTGAGCTATGGTGTATATTTGGGCTACTGTAATAAAGAATACTCCAAAGATATTAATGATGGTGGATTGCAATATATGGTAAAAGGCTACAACAAATTTGATTACTTCATGGTAGGAATTGTTGCGAATTTGCATTATAAAGCATGGCTTGCTGAATATAATCTTCCTTCCTTGCCTGAAAAATTAGATTTGTATTTGTCAATTAAGGTAGGGGCAGTTATTAATTTGGAAAGGACAAATTACGAATACGTATATCCAAATGATAATATTCTCCCAACAACCAAAAAAGATACAGAAGTAAATTTCTATGCGGCACCACAACTTGGAGTAAGATATTTAATTACAAAAAATCTTGGAGTATTTACTGAAATAGGCCGCCAGAATTTATCGTGGTTTAGCTTAGGTTTGAGCTATAGCTTTGAGAAATAAGATAGCATGTTAGCATTTTCTTTATGATGGATCTTAATTTACTAAAGTACAAAATTGGGATTAGTTTAATTCCTGGAATAGGAAGTGTTATTGCAAAAAAATTGATTGCATACATTGGAGGTGTCGAAGCAGTTTTTAAAGAAAAGGAGAGTGTTTTACAAAAGATTCCGGGAGTAGGTTCCATCTTAGCTCGCAGCATAGTTAGACAAAACGTTCTTATTCAAGCAGAAAAAGAAACTAAGTTTATTGAAAAAGAAGGTATTAATGCCTTCTTTTATTTAGATGCAGATTATCCTAACAGACTGAAACAATGCAACGATGCTCCAATCATCTTGTATTCGAAAGGAAATGTCGATTTCAATCAAGAAAAAGTAATAAGTATAGTTGGCACTCGAAAAGCAAGTTCGCGTGGAAAAGAGGTTTGTAGCCAATTGGTTACAAAACTCAGGGAAAACAATCATAATCCAATAATTGTAAGTGGCTTTGCTTATGGTATCGACATTTCGGCACATAAGGCTGCAATAAATAATAAATTGCCAACAGTGGCGGTTTTAGCTCATGGATTGAATACAATATATCCGGCATTGCACAAAAAATATTTAAACGATATTTTTGAAAATGGAGCAATTATTACAGAATTTTTGCACGAACAGTTGCCTGAAAGAGTAAATTTTGTAAAGCGAAACCGAATTATTGCCGGAATTTCGGATGCGACTATTGTAGTTGAATCTCCGGTAAAAGGCGGCTCTTTAATAACCGCAGAGATTGCAAACTCGTATTTTCGAGATGTTTTTGCTTTTCCGGGGCGAACAAATGATACATATTCAAAGGGATGCAATAAATTGATAAAATGCAATAAAGCAGCTTTGATTGAAGATGTTGAAGATCTTGAGTATATATTAAATTGGAATAAGAAAAAGGGAAATTCACATGCAATTCAACAAAAATTATTCAACGAATTGTCTGAAAACGAAACTATTATTTTAGATTTGCTCAAAGAAAATGGAGAATTAGAAATAGATACAATTAGCAGAATGTCGAAATTGCAAATAAGTAAGGTTTCGTCATTGTTGTTAAATCTAGAATTTGCAGGACTTATAAAAGCTTTACCGGGAAAGATTTTTACTCTATCATAAGCCTTGCAAATTGAAATTTCAAAAAAAATAGAAATGGAGAAAACAGCTCATAATAAAAAAATTGCAGTCTTAGGTGGCGGAAGTTGGGCTACCGCAATAGTAAAAATGCTTTTGAATAACGAATCAAAAGTAAATTGGTTTATGCGAAATCCAGACCTGATAGAGTCGATAAAAAGATTTCATAGAAATCCCAGATATTTAAGCTCTGCTTACCTCGAAATTAGCAAAATCAATTTTTCTTCTGATATTAACGAAATTGCAGAAAAATCTGATGTTCTTATTTTTGCCATTCCTTCTGCTTTTTTGAAACTGGCACTTGGTAAACTAAAAATCAATATTGAAGACAAAATTATTGTATCAGCAATCAAAGGGATTGTTCCGGACGAAAATATGATAATTGGCGATTTTTTTAATAATAAATATGATATTCCATTGCCTTCAATGGTAATAATCTCAGGCCCTTGTCATGCTGAAGAGGTTGCACTTGAGCGTTTGTCGTATCTAACTATAGCTTCGCAAAGTGAAGACAATGCAAAATATATTGCCAGCTCATTGCAGTCGAGATATATAAAAACACTCATCTCCGACGATATTTTTGGCACAGAATATTCAGCAGTTTTGAAAAATATTTTTGCAATTGCCGCAGGAATTTGTCATGGTTTGCGTTATGGTGACAATTTTCAAGCAGTGCTGATTTCCAATGCCATTCGCGAAATCAAACGTTTCGTTGATACAGTCCACCCAATAACGAGAGACATCAAAGATTCTGCTTATCTTGGCGACTTGCTTGTTACTGCTTATTCCAAATTCAGCAGGAATAGAACTTTCGGAACAATGATTGGTCAGGGATATTCCGTAAAGACCGCCCAATTGGAAATGAACATGATTGCAGAAGGCTATTATTCAACTTATTGTATATCAAAAATAAATGAAAAATATAAAGTAGAAATGCCTATTACAGAAGCTGTTTACAATATCATTTATCGAAAAAAATCGCCTGCTAATGAAATTAAATTATTAACCGATAAGTTGAACTAAAACAAAAAAAATGTTAGTAAAAGCATACGGTTCTGCTGTTTACGGAGTTTCAGCCACGACTATTACCATTGAGGTGAACGTATCGCAGGGAATAAATTTTTTTCTTGTCGGATTGCCTGATAGTGCTGTAAAAGAAAGCCAGCAAAGAATAGATTCAGCTTTACGTACCAACGGATATAAAATACCTGGGAAAAAGGTTGTTATAAACATGGCGCCTGCAGATATTCGCAAAGAAGGCTCTGCCTACGATTTACCTCTCGCTATTGGTATTATGGCAGCATCTGAACAAATAAAATCCGAAAAAGTTGGGGATTATGTAATTATGGGCGAGCTTTCTCTTGACGGAAGTTTGCAGCCAATAAAAGGAGTATTGCCAATTGCAATTCAAGCACGAGAAGAAGGTTTCAAAGGATTTATTTTGCCAAATCAAAATGCAAAAGAAGCCGCCGTAGTCAATAATTTGGAGATTTATGGTGTTGATAATATCAAAGAAGTAATTGATTTTTTCAATGAAGAAATTGAATTAGAGCCAACTGTGGTTAATACTCGCGACGAGTTTTATAAGAATATTAATATTTGCGATTTCGATTTTTCCGATGTAAAAGGTCAGGAAAATGTGAAGCGTG
Source organism: Bacteroidota bacterium (assembly GCA_018692315.1). Taxonomy (NCBI): domain Bacteria; kingdom Pseudomonadati; phylum Bacteroidota; species Bacteroidota bacterium. The sequence goes on from JABHKC010000045.1 coordinate 47,379, forward strand.
CTTTGGAAGTTGCTGCCGCCGGAGGGCACAATATAATTATGATAGGACCTCCGGGTGCCGGAAAAACTATGTTGGCAAAACGTATCCCTACGATAATTCCTCCACTGACTTTGCATGAATCATTAGAAACAACAAAAATACATTCGGTTGTAGGGAAAATTTCGCGTGAAACTTCTTTGATTACAAGTCGTCCTTTCAGGTCGCCACACCACACAATTTCTGATGTTGCACTTGTTGGAGGCGGACAATTTCCGCAGCCCGGAGAAATTTCCTTAGCTCACAATGGCGTTTTATTTTTAGATGAATTGCCCGAATTTAAGCGTACAGTTTTGGAGGTTATGCGTCAGCCGCTGGAAGACCGAGTCATTACCATTTCTCGAGCAAAATTTTCGGTAGAATATCCAGCAAGTTTTATGCTTGTTTCTTCTATGAATCCCTGTCCTTGCGGATATTATAATCATCCAGAAAAAAATTGTGTTTGTTCGCCGGGAGTTGTCCAAAAATATTTGAACAAAATTTCAGGACCTTTGCTAGATAGGATAGATATTCATATTGAAGTAATTCCTGTTTCGTTTAAAAAACTTTCGGAAACGAAAATGTCTGAAAATAGCATAGAAATAAGGCAAAGGGTGATAACCGCAAGAGAAACTCAGGAGAGGAGGTTTGCAGAAAATAAGGAAGTTCATTCAAATTCGCAGATGAGTTCAAAACAAATCAGAAAATATTGCGAAATAGATGAGACAGGCAAAACATTGTTGAAAAATGCTCTGGAAAAATTAGGGCTTTCAGCTCGGGCTTATGATAGAATCTTGAAAGTTTCGAGAACTATAGCAGACCTTGAAGGTTACGAAGATATTCTATCTGACCATCTGGCGGAAGCAATACAATATAGAAGTTTGGATAGGGAAAATTGGGCTGGGTAGAAATTTGTAATTGATTTACATACACCAAGTCAACAAAACAGATCCGCCAATATATGAAAATGCTTCAATTAATGCAGCACCGATATTTGGTTTTTCCTGATTTATAATTTCGTCAGTAAGTTTTTGTCCGGGCAATAAAATTTTATCACTTAAGAATCTTACAACTGGTAATAGAATTATTCCAATTAAAACCTCAATACCTACAAATGACAGGGTAGTAGCCCAACTTTCGAAATCGTCCATTAGGGCAAAGCGAATAAGATTTCCGATTGCTATTATTGCCCCTGCAAATCCAATTCCAACAGCTACATTGTCTTTTTCTATATGTTCGTGAATGTTATATGGAGTAATCAAATCGTAAACAAAACTAATAAGTAAAATCACGATTTGACCGATTGCCCAGAAAACCAATGCTGTCATAATACCACCACCTTCTCCGGAAACTGCTCCGAGAATTATTAGACCTGTAGCAATAGAATTTGCAGCTTCTACAACTCCTGTACCGGCATTTTGGTCATCTATTATTTCTTTTCTTACAGAAAACTTCCGTAGAATAATCTTATCGTTGATTATTATAGAAATATTTAGAAGCAAAATTGCTATAAAGCCATAAATGAAAATATCTGCTAAATCGATGAGTAAGCCATTCGAAGGTCCAATTATTGCACTTCCAATTGCCAACAATAAACCAACAAAATATCCGGTATGTGAAATGGCAAATGCAAAATTGTCTTTATGTACAAGTTCGTCTTTTATATTAATATTTCTATGAAATAGCTGGTAAACCATTTTGCCAATAAAAAACAATATAAATCCACTTGCAAGATAAACTACTGTCGTGATTGCTAGGTCTAAGATATGTGTCATTTGGTTATTTTTTTAATAGTTAAAATAGCTTGAAAAATAAATATTATTTGCCACTTCCGCCGCCTCGCGAGCGAGATCTTGAGCTGCTATACCTTGAGCTAGATCTGCTTGTTTTAGACGTACTGGAACTTCTCGAAACTTTGCTTTGCACTTTGTTCCTGAAATTTGAGCTATTTGTATATTTCGAATTACTTCTCGATTTTGTATTATTGTCGCTATATGTACCATAGTACGATTTTCCGTTCGAGCTGGGCCCATAGTACGATTTTCTTCCGTAATAGTTTGAATGATAGTCGTTCCAATGGGTTCTGTTGGCAGGATAAGAAATCATATGAAACATACTCGAAAGCATGGCATATTTTCCATAAAATTCCCAAAAACTACTGCCGCCTCTATCGGACCATTTTCCGTATTTTTCGTTGCCAACATAGTTGGAATAGCCGGCCGGACTTGCAGTTTTGTTAAGTTTTCCATCAGCATTTCGCGAAATAATTTCCATCCCCATATTGTTTTCGTGAAGATAAAAGAAGTCTTTGCCTACTTCTATCCAATCGGTTTTTGTATCGGAAATATTTTCATTTTTTTCAGTAACTATTTGGTATTGATGTTTGTAGGTTTTTGCAAATGTTCCTTCAACACCCATATCGTATAAAACTATTGAAAAAACTGCATCGCTGGGCAAGTCTCTTACGAGAACATCAACAGGGTTTTTTACAAATTCCTTGCTGCTGCACGACATCAAGATTATTATCAGTAATAGGCTGAAAGATAGATGAATATTTTTCATTTCTTTATTTTTTATAAAAGGAAATATTTAGTTTATTTTGTTTTTTCGATGGTCAAAAGTATGAATTTATCCGGGCAATATATTCGATATTTCAAATTCTTTAATTACAGTACCTACTGAAGATTCAAAATCATCGTCTCCCCATTGTTCAATATTTAGGATATTTTCGTCTGTTTCATCATAATAAGTCCAGGAAATTACTTCTGCCCAATCGTCTGTTTTATTCTCGCAATCCTTAAAAAATCCGGGATTTTCACCGTCAAGAAAATACTTTATATTTTTATATATCAACGATTTAGGAGGTTTGTCATTTTCAGAAATATATTCGGGAATATCTTCACTGATGGTTCTGATTTTTATTTTTTTACTGATTGATATTGAAATTTCGTCGTCGTTTTCTACACTAAGAAAAAACTGTTGTTCGCCATCGTCAATTTTATATTCTCTCGAAAAAAAATTGTTTCCCCAATCGTAATCGTAAGCAGCTTTCACTATCCAGGTCTTAAGGTCGTATTCAAAAACAAAACCTTTTTGCAAGTCTAAAACACTTATGTTGGTAGGATCGTACTCAGGTTTTTTTTCTTTTTTTTTGAACACATCAAAAATTCCCATATTTCTTTTTTTTAAATAATCAAATTATCATTTTGTCGGAAAGCACAAACCACAAATTCATAGATAAATTATCTGTGAATTTGTGGGATTTTCTTTTACATACCGAAATGCTAAATTTTCATTTTTGCTTTTAGTTCAGCAAGAGCATCGGAGGCTTCAATAGATTTATCGTCTGAAAGTACAGAGTCAATTTCGTCGTCGAGGCTTTTGTTTTCGTTTGAGATATCGCCATAAGCTTGTGCCAATGCCTCATCTTGCTCCACTTTTTCTTTCATTCGTTCTAAGGTTGAAATTGTTCCACCGCTATCAATCTGAGACATTTGCTTATTGAGTTTTTTGGTAGTAGCACTAACTTTTGCTCTTGCCTTCAGAGTTTTTAGTTCGTTTTCGTAATGCGAAATATTCGACTTTAATTTTTTAACATTTGCATCAATCTGAGAAATATTTTGTTCAAAATTCTTTGAGTTGGCTTCAGCAGTAGTTCCCTGCTTTGCGGCTTCTTCTTTTTTCAACAGAGCTTCGCTTGCTAATCTGTCGGCTTCGGCAGGTTCAATTTTTCCTTCTTGAGCTCTTTTTAAAACTAACATTGCCTTTTTTTCGTAGTCGGCAGCTTTGTTTTTATAGCTTGAAGCTTCGTTTTTCGATCTTATTGACATTGCTTTGACTTCTGCCAATGCTTGAAGACTTTTGTCGAGGTCGTTTTTCAAATCGCGTATTCCTTGCTCTGTCAACCGAATTGGGTTTTCGAGCTTATCAATTGCTGCATGGGCTTCTGCTTCACCCATCTTAAATAATCTTTGGAAAAAATTCATTTCTATTTATTTAAATTTTAATAATATTATATAATTCGTATGGCTTATTGTCTTGAAAAATTTAACATTTCATCTGTGTATTCGCTCAAAAGTAAAACTAATGAATTTAATGAGCCTTGAATTTCGTTTATGTCAAGATTTTCTAATTGAAGTGTATCGCGAAAAATGATTTTTTTGCCCGATTCGTCGATTACGAATGCTCCATGAACGATATTCCTGTTTATTTGAAGTAGTTTTTTATATGTATCGCAATTTTCAGATTCAACATCAAATAGGTATTGCTCTATTATCAAAATAGGATCATCGCAAGCAATCATCAAATTTTTAATGCCATCTTCTTCTTTTTGTATTACAAAAACTGAATCGTCAATGTTTTCCGAAACTATTTCGTATTCTAATTCTATAAGGTAGTTTTTTACTTTCAAAAAATAATTGTCCATTATTGTGTTTATTTAATTAATAATTCAATTCCAAACGGCAAGAAACTAATAAATATTTTACTTTTTCAAAGATATAAAATTAAAATTGTTTTAGGTGATATTAGCAAATAATTGTTTAATAAATGAAAAGATTGAATTTATATCATAACTTAAATGTTAGATACATAATATGTTAAGAAGATATTTCAAATTGTAATTTATAATATTTGATTTTTGGCACACATCTTGGAAACAAGTCATCAATTATTTTAATTAACTGAGGAGGATAAATCATGAAACGCACATTTTTAACATTAGCAGTAAGTTTTTTACTAAGTTTTTCTTTGTTGGCATATACAACATCCGGCAGATCGAAATTAAACATAAAAACATGGAACGGAGAAAAATTTTCATTAATAATTGATAATAAATCATATTCAAAACCACAAAGCATATATAATATCGAAAATCTTCTTCCGGGAAAACACCATATAATTGTTAAAAGAAAAGTTCATAAACGACGAGGTGGTTCTCATACACGTACAATATACAATGGTTATATAAACATTCCGGCAAGCTCAAAAGTGAAAGCAACAGTTCAAAGACATCAGAAACTCTCAATTGTTGATATAGATCCAATAGTTAGTGTTACACCTGTGGTGGTTCATGGAAATGTTGCAATAAACAACCATGGTAAGCACAACACAGCAATAAACAGTCATGGACAACATGTTGTACCGGCAGGAATTTCATCACGCAGTTTTCAAAACTTGAAACATACGATTGTTCGCACAAGCTTTGATGATGAAAAATTGATAGTTGCCCAACAAGCAATTGCCTCTCACAGAGTTAGTTCTCAACAAGTTCTCGAACTGATGAAATTATTTAGTTTCGATTCAAAGAAATTAGAATTAGCAAAATTTGCATACGCATACACTTTAGATAAACAAAATTACTACATCGTAAATAGCGGTTTTACTTTTAGCAGTAGTGTAAGAAAGTTAAACAGCTATACCTCATCATTCCATTAATAAGCAATTTAATTATTGACCCAAAATTAAAGCCGTACATAAGCATGTACGGCTTTTTTTTATAACTTTAGTTAACTTATATTTTGCAAAAACTTTGGAATTTTCTATTTTGTAAGAACAATTTTTCTGGTGTATATTTTATCGCCAACAATAATATTCAAAAAATAAATCCCACTTTTTAGATTATTTAAATTGATAGTATGCAGGTATTTATCGATATTGTATTCCTCAAATATTTTCTTTCCAAAGACATCAAAAACCTGAATTCCTTCAAGAGTAGAAAAATTATTTGACTGAATATTTAGAAAATTGGAAGTTGGATTCGGATAAACTGTAAGATAATCGTTGTATAAATTTTCATTGACACTCACATCATTCATAGTTGTAAATTTCCATGAATCGCACCACGAGCTATTTGTAATTACAGAAGAAACAGCTTTTACGTGCCAGAAATAGTCAGTTTCAAAATCTAAACCGCCAATCAGCAAAAAAGTATCGCTGGTATTTTGAGTATAAACCATACTTACAAAATTTGAATCAGTTGTGTATTGAATATAGTAGTCTTCGCTATCTGCAACAGGGTGCCATTGCAGCATGACATTGTTTGTTGGTAGATTTATACTTAGATTTGGCGGACTTGTCAAAAATGGTGCTGCCAGCCCTACCTCACTTGTCGTGAAATGACTTGTATATGTCCAGTCGGAAACAAAATTACCATCATATGTGCGAACTCTCCAATAATATGTTGTATTAAAATTTAAGTTTAAAATATCGGCAAATGAAACAGGGCTAAATTGTTCTGTTGCATTTGTCAAATCAGGATTTGTGCTTATTTGGAAATGGTATCCTGTGGCTCCATTTATGTCAGTCCAATCTAATTGTGGGTCGATATCTACCTCAATTTCGCTAAGAAGTGGAGAAACTAAAACTGGAGGGATTGGTAATTCAAGCATTTGATTTCCAGTACTGAACCATCTTGTTTCCCAAATAGCAGTATCAATGGTATTACTCATTCTTACGCGCCAAAAATAAAATCGGTTTGCAGCGAGAGGTCCGGTAAAGTATTCGGTATCAGAGCTGTCGTTACTTGCATATAGATAAGGTATGGTTTCCTGAATTAAAAATGGAGTATTAAAAGCATTGCTTGTATCAACTTCTAAATAATAAAAATTTGCTCCCTCGTGAGCCCACCAATCTAAAGTAATGCCGGCAAGATCTTGATTTAGAGCTTCGTTTTGCGGACTGTACAAACCTACTTGTTGAAGAGTATAAAAATTCCAGGGAGTTGTCCATTTTGTTGTGTCTTCATCATTTCGTGCTCTAATTCGCCAATAATAATATTCGCCGAAATACAAATTTTCTAAATATTTTTCTGTATCAATATTTAAGCTACTTGAATTTATGTAATCGTTTATGCCTTCGTAAAATATTGGCGAATTAAAATTTATGGAAGTATCTATTTGATAATCGTAATAATTCACACCAGTGTGAGCATCCCAATCGATGGTAGTTGAAGTAAAAGTACTTGAAAATGAAATTGGAGCATTCATAAATAATGTATCGTGAATTGTAAAACTCCAGATATCAGACCAAACTGTTGTATCTACTGCATTGCGTGCTCTGACACGCCAAAAATATTTTTTGCCAAAAAACAAATTGAAAAGATAGTATTCTGTATCTTGATTGCTGCTGAATTGATTAATGTAAGATGTAGTCCCAATGAAAATGGCAGAGGTATTAAATTGAGAGCTTGTATCTATTTGAAAATCATAAAAATCGACACCACTATATGCATCCCAATCTATAGTTGTTCCTGTGAAAGAAAACGAATTATTTGCTGGACTGCTTAAAAACATTTCGTCTTTTGTGGTAAAATTTCTTGTAGCCGACCAGCTTGATGTATCAACTGCATTTATAGCCCGAACTCGCCAAAAATGCTGTTTCCCAAAAAATAAATCATCTACAAATTCTTCGGTATCGGAATTATTGTTCAGAAAAAATTGAAAAGTATCGATTCCTGTTTGATAGGCACCAGAATTAAAGTTTGGAGTAGTATCAACAGCAAATTGATAAAGCTCAATTCCATCGAATGCAAACCAATCGAGTGTAATGCCAGCATAAACAAGGCTCCCATTGACTGGTTCATAGAGAGTAACATAATCGTATGTGTTGAAATTCCACGCAATTGACCAACCCGATGTATCAACTAAATTTCTGGCTCTTACTCTCCAATAGTAGGTTTTTCCAAAATATAAGTTCTCAATAAATTCTTCGCTATCAGAAAAATTATTCAAATAGCTTAAATATGCAGTGCTACCCTGGACAAGTGCTACTGAATTAAAATTTGGGCTTGTATCTAATTCAAAATCGTAATTATCAACTCCCTCGTGAGCATTCCAGTCTAATAATATTCCTGTGAAATTATAAGTTCCCGAGAAGGGCAACGATAAATTGACATAATTTCTTGTAATGAAAGCCATATTTGAAGACCACGCAGAGGTATCTGTTGCGGAAAGTGTCCGAACTCGCCAGTAATAGGTTTCACCAAAGAACAAATCATCGACGAAATGTTCGGTGTCACCCCAAGTATTTGCTGTACCTAATGATGCCTCAAGTGTATCGAACAGAAATGGAGAATTGAAGCTGGTAACTGAATCAATCTGGAGTTGATAGTAGCTGGCTCCTGCAACAGCATTCCAATCTAACATTACACCTGCCCATGTAAGTGAAGAGTTAAACGGCGAGACCAGAACTGGGGCATCTATTGCAAAGTTCATTCTGAAACAGAGCATTAGTACTATATAAAGGCTTAAGAATTTCGAAGTTTTTAACATATTTTTATTTTATTATTTTTCACAAAACTATAATTTTTATTTTCAAATTTGTGTTATCTTCAATTATAAAATATTTTTGTCGTTTAAAAATTTGGCAATAACAGATAGATTATGAATACACTTTCTGCAGAAAAAAAGGAAAAACAAATTCAATTTGACAAATTGTATCTTGAAATGGCTAAAGTTTGGGCAAAAAATTCTTATTGCACTCGGCGAAAAGTTGGTGCTTTATTAGTTAAAGATCGGATGATAATTTCCGATGGATTCAATGGAACACCTTCTGGTTTTGAAAACATTTGCGAAGACAGCAATAACAAAACCAAACCTTATGTGCTTCATGCCGAAGCAAATGCAATAACTAAAGTAGCTAAATCGAACAATAGTAGCCAGGGTGCAACTTTATATATTACCTCTTCTCCTTGTCTCGAATGCTCGAAATTAATAATTCAGGCAGGAATAAGTAGGGTTGTGTATGCCGAGAATTATAGAAAAAATGAAGGATTGCAGTTGTTGGAAAGAGCCAATATAGAATTGCTTTATTTGGATATTTTAGAATAATATTATTGAGTTATTAAATTTTATATTATTCTATTTGGAAAGAATTTTTGAAAAATGGTTCTATATTCCTTAAAGGCTTTTTTCGATTGTGTCGATCTGTTTTTTTAGTTGTGGAAGATTCTTGAATATAACTAATGATTTTTGATAATCGATGATTTTAAAAGCGGGCGAGCCTTGATAAATTGCACCTTTCTCTTTTATACTTTTAGCAATTCCCGACTGAGCTGCAATTTTCACTTCATCAGCAATAGTCAGATGACCAATTATCCCAACCTGACCGCCTATCATGCATGCTTTGCCAATTTTGGTTGAACCTGCAATTCCGCTTTGTGCAGCAATTACAGTATTTTCTCCAATTTCAACATTATGCCCAATTTGAATTAAATTGTCTAATTTAACTCCCTTTCTAATAATTGTTGAACCAATTGTTGCTCTGTCTATTGTTGTATTTGCCCCAACTTCAACATTATCTTCAATAATAACATTTCCAATTTGCGGAACTTTTTTATAATCATTATTTTTTTGTGGAGCGAAGCCAAATCCGTCGCTTCCTATTACCACTCCACTGTGGAATGTGCAATCTGAACCTATTTTACATTCGGAATAAATTCTTACACCTGAATTTATTATTGTGTTTTCTTTTATTTCAACATTGTCAGCAATATAGCAATTTGGGTAAATTTTTACATTATTGCCAATTTTTACATTTTGTCCGATGTAGGTGAAAGCACCAACATACACATTATCAGGAATTTCTATATCTTGAGAAATAAAAGATGGCTGCTCAATTCCTTGTTGGTTTTTTTTAAGACTTTCGTAGATAGTTAATAATTCAGCAAAAGATTCATAGGCATTTTCAACTCGAATAAGAGTTGGCGAAACCTCTTTTTCAATTTCAAAATCTTTATTAATAATAACTATATTTGATTCTGTTGTATAAAGATATTTGTTATATTTTGGGTTTGCAAGAAAACTTAAAGTACCTGTTTTACCATCTTCGATTCTTGAAAAATCTGAAACAGTTACATTTCCATCTCCTTCAACATTACCCTTCAATATTTGTGCTAAATAATTTGCAGTAAATTCCATAAAAAATGATTTTTGCAAATGTAATATTATATTTAATAGCTCACTAATTTTGCATTATTTTATTGAAGAATAGGGCTAAAATGCAAAATTAAAGCATATGAATATTTTTATTTTGAATTCAAGCTATGTTCGAAACAATGGTTTTTTCGACAAAAGAATTCATAGATTGAATATTTCAATTTGAGAATAATCAAATAAGATCTTTCGGATAATACAAAAAATGCTTCACAACATTTTTACTGAAAGCAGTTAGATTTTGCATATCAGAAGCTTCTTCAAAATCGACTAATTTTCCTGATTTGTAGATTACGTTTATTTTTTCAGAATTAAGGTTGTACGCACTGTTACTCAGTTTATTTGAAAAGACATAATAAGAAACATCGTTTTTTGAAATGCCGTATTTTTTCATTGCTAATTTCTCCAAATGGTCTATTTTATCAGGCATAAATTCAGTATTAGAAATTTCTACTTTAAATAAACGCCTATTAATTAATCGTTTGCACTGGTCGGAAAGGATTTTGTCTTTGTGGTCTGACCAAACTTTTATAGAAGAAAAAACATCGCTATCGTCTAACTTTGAAAATATTTCTAAAATTGATTTTGAATTAGTTTTTTCAAAATCATTTTTAGATATTTTATTTTCTAATAGAAATGAAAATTCAGGAATTGAAAACAATTTTTCTCCAGATTGAGCCAGTTCTTTAGCGCGCATTAGAATTTTTGCAATCATAATTTCTGCCGACAGAACCGCTTTATGCAAATATACCTGCCAATACATAAACCGCCTGGCGATTAAATATTTTTCAACTGAATAAATTCCTTTTTCTTCAATAACTAATTCATTATCTACAACATTAAGCATTTTAATTATTCTGTCGGAACCAATAATTCCTTCCGAAACTCCTGAAAAAAAACTGTCGCGCCTCAAATAGTCTAATCTGTCAACATCCAATTGACTTGAAATTAGCTGATGTAGATACTTTTTGTGATATTGATTATTAAAAATCTTAATAGCATTTTCTAGTTTGTTATCAAAATAGTTATTTAAATCTACAAAATACTGACCTGTAATAAACTCATGATCAATATTATCAATAATTATTCTTTCGAGCGAATGAGAAAATGGCCCATGCCCGATATCGTGCAGTAAAATTGCAATCATTGCAGACTGGGCTTCCTCTTCCGAAATTTCATGCCCCTTATGTTTTATCACTTCAATTGCCAATTTCATAAGATGCATAGAGCCAACTGCATGTTGAAAACGAGTGTGAGTAGTTCCCGGATAAACATAAAAAGTCAAGCCTAATTGTTTTATTCGCCTCAATCGTTGAAAATATGGATGCTCAATTATGTTGAAAACCAATTCGCTTGGGATATTTATGAAGCCATAAACCGGATCGTTAATTATTTTTTGATAATATTTCTTTGCTTCTTTCAATATTCTATATATTTCTATAAATGATAAACAATAAATAGAGCAAATTAAGTAAATTTTGCATTCAATTTGAAAATAGAACAAAATATTTAAAAAAAACAGCAATTACTTTGCATTTATAAAATATTGTGTACTTTTGCAGCGATTAGCGAGGAAGATTTTAATAGGGGACGATGTCCCCTATTTTATTAATATTTTTTATGATTGATATAGATTATCTGAAAAAAATTGTTGAAGAGGAAATTGCCAAAAAAGAAATATTTTTAGTAAGTGCAGATATTAGTTCGGACAGTAGTATAACTGTTAAAGTGGACAGTATGGCTGGAGTTTCGATAAAAGAATGTGTAGAACTGAGCAGATTTATTGAAAATAATTTCGACAGAGAAGACAATGATTATCAACTTCAAGTTACATCTCCTGGTTTAGATCAACCATTTCATGTGCTTGAGCAATACAAAAAAAATATTGGAAAAGAAATTGAAATTTTGCTTTCTGATGGCAAAAAATTGAATGGAGCCCTAATATCGGCAACCGACATTGAAATTGAAATTGTAGAAGAAAAAAGAATAAAATTAGAGGGGAAAAAGAGAAAAGAATTAGTTAAAGAGCAAAAAACGATAAAATATAAAGATATGAAGTCAGCTAAATTAAAAATTATGTTTAAATAAAGTCAAAATGAAGAATTTAAACTTAATTGATACATTTTCAGAATTTAAAGAATTAAAAAACATAGATAGAACAACAATGATGAGTGTTCTTGAAGATGTTTTTAAGAGCTTAATTAGAAAAAAGTACGGCACTACCGAAAATTTCGATATCATTATAAATATCGATAAAGGTGATTTCGAGATATGGCGTAATAGAGAAATAGTTGATGATGAAGATTTTGAAGATGAAATACTTGAAATTCCTCTATCGAAGGCATTAAAAATCGATGCAGATTATGAAGTTGGGGAAGACTATACAGAGCGTGTTGAACTGAATGATTTTGGAAGAAGGTCTATTTTGTCTGTCCGTCAGAATCTAACTACAAGAATTCTCGAAATTGAAAAAGATGGCATTTTCGGCAACTATAAAGATAAAATTGGAGAAATAATTACAGGAGAAGTTTATCAGGTCTGGAAAAAAGAAATATTAGTACTTGATGATGAAGGAAATGAACTAATACTTCCGAAACAGGAGCAAATACCATCAGATTATTTCAAAAAAGGCGATAGTATTCGTGCAGTAGTCATAAAAGTTGATATGCGAAATAACAATCCTTTGATAATAATTTCACGCACTTCGCCAATTTTCCTTGAAAGACTTTTTGAATTAGAAGTTCCTGAAATTTTCGATGGACTTATTACCATTAAAAAAATTGTTAGAAAACCTGGAGAAAGAGCAAAAATTGCTGTAGAATCTTACGACGAAAGAATTGATCCGGTTGGTGCATGTGTTGGCATGAAAGGATCCAGAATACACGGAATTGTTAGAGAACTACGAAACGAAAATATTGATGTGATAAACTTTTCTCAGGACATTAAACTATTTATATCGAGAGCATTAAATCCTGCAAAAATTACATCAATAAACATTCTTGAAGAAGAAAAAAGAGCAGAAATATTCCTCAAACCAGATCAAGTATCACTTGCAATTGGGAAAAGTGGATTAAATATTAAATTGGCTGGACAATTGGTTGATTTAGAGCTTGATGTATATCGCGATATTGATGTTGAAGACGACGAAGATGTTGATATTGAAGAATTTTCTGACGAATTAGAAGGATGGATAATTGACGCACTAAAAGCAATAGGATGCGATACTGCAAAAAGTGTTTTAGAGCTGTCATTCGAAGATTTAGTTAAACGAACGGATCTTGAAGAAGAAACGATTACATATGTTATGCAAATTATAAAAGCAGAATTTGAATAAATAATACTTGTTCATTAGCTGATATAATTAATTTTAATATTTTATTTTTAACAATTATTGTTTGAAAAAGATTTTTAATAATCTGAGACGAAATTTAATTATGGCAGAGGTTAAAAAGGCGAAAAGATTAAGTAAACTTGTTAAGGAATTTAACGTAGGAATGTCAACTATTGTTGAATTTCTTGAGAAAAAGGGCTTAAAGATTGAAGCCAAACCTACATCTAAAGTCCCTCCTGAATTTTTGGATATTCTTAATAAAGAGTACAGTTCTGATGTGCAAGCAAAAGAGCAATCTAAAGAATTTAGCAAAAAAACTAAAATTATTAGAAGCCAGTATTCGGCTAAAGATAAAACTGAAGAGTCTTTAGAAACTGAAATAATTGAAGAAAATGACGATCAGAAGGATATAGAAACCGAAACACAGCAAACAAAGGAAATTTCTAATGATATAATAGAAGAACAGGAAATTTCTCAGCAAGAAACTTTAGAAGATCTTTCAGAAGAAAAACATACTACTGAAGAGATTAATGAAATAATTGGCCAGGAAGTAGAGATTAAAACTATTGAAGTGGACAAAGTTGTTGAAACTCCAACTGAACAAGCTGTCGAGCAAGAGGTAGTATTGGAAGCTACCGAGTCTGATAAAGCTGAAAGTATTGATGAGGAAATAAAACCTGAAACTGTAGAAGAAAAGCCTGAAGAAGTCATTGAACAAATACAGCCAATTGAGCAGGAGCTTGACGAAATAATCCCAGAAGAACCGGTCGAACAAAAAACTCAGCCTGCTGAAGAAAAAATTAGTAAACCTTCCGTAGAAATTTCAGACGATTTGCCTGTTGTGGAAGAAAGTAGTTTTGAGGAAGATTCAAAAGTTGAATCAACAGAAGAAACTCAAGAAACCATAGCTTCAAAACCTGTTCCTGAAAAGGCTGAAGAGATTATAGAAAGTAGCCCAGCAGTTGAAGAAACTATCGTACAGGAAAAAACAACAGAAGAGAAAGCCGATATAACAAAAGGTGGAAAAGAAAAAGAAATAAAGGTTGTAGGCAAAATCGATTTAGATTCAATAAATCAAAAAACACGACCTGGAAGGAAATCGTATGCCGAAAAAAGAGCAGAAAAGAAAGCCAAAGAAATTGAAAAATTGCAGGCAAAATCGAAACGGAAACCTGAAAAAGCTGATGGAGTAAAAGAATCGACAGTTCAGGCAGAAGAGACAAAAGTTGCTCAAAAACCAAGCAAAGAAAAACCTGAGGCTTCAAAGACTGAAGATGGAGTTTACAAGCCTGAAATTAGAAAACTTTCAGGACCTACTGTTGTCGGAAAAATAGATCTTGACAAAATTACTACCAAAAAAGTTAGCTCCGATAACAAAGAAGAACCAAAAAAGAGAAAGAAAAAACGAAAGAGAATAAAAAAGGAACGCGTTGATGTAGCTCAAAACATTCAGGTTCAGAAAAAAGAAAAGCAAAAAACTGACAATAGGAAGCATGATAAACAAAAGAAGAAAATTGTCAGAACTGAAATATTAGAAGTAGATGTTCAGAAGCAAATAAAAGATACATTAGCAAAACTCACAAGCAAAGGAAAATCGAAAGGTTCCAAGCACCGAAGGTTAAAAAGAGAAGCTGTTTCGCAAAAAAGCATTGATGATGCAATAAAAGTAGAAGCCGAAAAAAATGTTCTGAAAGTTACGGAATTTGTTTCGGTCAACGAAATTGCCACAATGATGGATATTCCAGTGAACAATATCATTTCTACTTGCATGAATTTGGGTTTGTTTGTTTCAATAAATCAAAGGCTCGATGCAGAAACTATTACCTTGGTTGCAGACGAGTTCGGTTTCAAAACAGAATTTATAAGTATAGATGTTCAGGAAGCAATCAATGAAACGCAGCCAGAAGAAGACGAAAAAAACCTAAAAAGTAGAGCACCTATTGCCACAGTTATGGGACATGTTGACCATGGAAAAACATCGCTGTTAGATTATGTAAGAAATGCAAATGTAATAGCAGGAGAAGCTGGAGGAATTACCCAACATATTGGAGCATACAATGTTACACTTTTCAACGATAAAGAAATTACTTTTTTGGATACTCCCGGGCACGAAGCATTTACAGCAATGCGTGCAAGAGGTGCACAAGTAACTGATATTGCAATAATTGTAGTAGCCTCAGACGACAAGGTTATGCCTCAAACCGTTGAAGCAATTAATCATGCTACAGCAGCAGGTGTGCCAATAGTTTTTGCTATCAACAAAATTGATAGACCAGGTGCAAATCCCGAAAAAATAAAGGAAGAATTAGCAAATCTGAATTTTATGGTCGAAGATTGGGGCGGAAAATATCAATCGCAAGAAATATCGGCAAAGTTTGGAAAGAATATAGAAGAACTTCTTGAAAAAGTCCTGTTAGAAGCCGAAATGCTGGAGCTTAAAGCAAATGCCGACAGAAAAGCCACAGGAACTGTGATAGAATCGTCATTAGATAGAGGTAGAGGATATCTCGCAACAATTTTGGTTCAAAATGGCACTCTACGTATTGGCGACACTCTCCTTGCCGGAATGTATTCCGGGAAAGTGAAAGCAATGTACAACGAACGCGGTGTAAAAGTTGAAATTGCAGGACCATCAAGCCCCGTAATGATTTTAGGTTTAGATGGTGCTCCGCAAGCCGGCGATGGATTTAATGTAATGAAGAACGAAAGAGAAGCTCGCGAAATTGCAAATAAACGCCTTCAACTTTTCAGAGAACAAGGATTAAGAACACAAAAACATATTACTCTCGATGAAATTGGTAGAAGACTTGCATTAGGTAATTTCCAGGAAATAAACATTATTGTAAAAGGTGATGTTGATGGAAGTATAGAAGCACTTTCAGACTCATTAATTAAACTATCTACAGAAAAATTCCAGGTAAATATTACTCATAAAGCTGTTGGTCAAATTTCCGAATCGGATGTAATGTTAGCTTCTGCCTCTAATGCTATAATTGTGGGATTTCAGGTACGACCATCGATAAATGCAAGAAAACTTGCCGAAAAGGAAGAAATCGATATTAGACTTTATTCGGTAATTTACGATGCCATAAACGACATGAAAGATGCAATGGAAGGAATGCTTTCCACCGAATTGAAAGAAGATATTATAGGCTCTGTTGAAATTCGTGAGGTATTTAAAATTTCTAAAGTTGGAACAGTTGCAGGTTGTATGGTTAAAGAAGGCAGAATCGAACGTAATGCAAAAGTTAGGTTAATTCGTGAAGGAATTGTAATATACACAGGAGATTTAGCATCGCTTAAACGATTTAAAGAAGACGTAAAAGATGTCGCTTCTGGCTACGAATGCGGTTTAAATATAGCTAATTTTAATGATATAAAAGTTGGCGATATTGTAGAGGCATTTAAAATGAAAGAAGTAAAACAAACTTTGTAAATTCTATTCAGTAGAAATAATATTGTTTCCACAATAATAACAAGAACCATTGCCGGTAATCCCAATTGTTCTAATCAAATAATCGCGCCTGATTATTACCATTTTTCCGCATTTGTCGCAGATGGTATCGTTTCCTTCGCTAAGCAAAACATTGCCCAGGTAAACATACTTCAAATGCTTTTTAGCGATATTGAATAATTCTAATATTTTCTTTACCGGAGTTTGTTCTATTGTCATTTGAAATCTAGGGAAATAACGAGAAATATGAAGCACGGTTTTTGTGCCAAGTTCATAAGCAATCCATTTCACCATTTCTTCAAAAGTTTTGGCATCGTCGTTGATTGAAGTAACTATTAAATTCGTAATTTCAAGATGCTTAGAATGGCTTTTTATTGTTTTCAAAGTATTCAAAACAGGTTGCAAACTCGCTTTTGAAATTTTCTGATAAAACGAATTTTCAAACGATTTTAAATCTACATTAAATGCATCGACATAGTTGCAAATTTCTTTCAATGGCCGTTCATTTATAAAACCATTAGTTACCATAATATTTTTTAATCCTTCCTTTTTAGCAATTTTCGCTGTGTAGAGCAAAAATTCGTACCAAATAGTTGGCTCGTTGTAGGTATATGCAATTCCAATATTATTTTTAGATTTTAGTGCTTTGTCAATTATCTGCTTAGGTTGATAATCTCTTAAATATGAAAATTTTTCAACATTCGATTGTGAGATTTCCCAATTTTGGCAAAACTCGCATTTCATATTGCAACCCACACTTCCAAACGACAAAATTGATTTGCCCGAATGAAAATGATATAAGGGTTTTTTTTCGATTGGGTCGATTGCAATCGAGCAAATTCTTCCATAATTTTCTGAATACAGTTTGCCTTCATTGTTTTTTCTCGATTCGCAAATTCCATGATTCCCTTCAGCTATTTTGCAATTATGAGCACACAAATTACACTCAACTGTTTGCGAATCTATTTTCCGATAATATAAAGCTTCTTTCATAGTTTTGAAAATTAAAGTATTCTTTAATGATAGCGCGTTGCCGTAAATTTTTGAATATTTAGGTTTTCGTAATTATCATATATCCCAGCCTTTCGTTTAACAATATCGAGCTGATATTTAACGGTTTCAATGCCTTCAAGATTTGGTAATAACACTGCTTTTCTATAAGAATTATCCGAAACAATCACTCCAAAATTTTGAGGATCGAGTTCCGAAATATCATTTACAATTTCTGGTATCGACAGGACATCTACAGAAACTTCAATGCTATCCAACTCATCAGCTGTAATAGGAGAAAACCTCGAATCTCTTGACGAAGCAGCAATTGCATTGTCAATAATTTCATGAAACAAACAAGTTCTAACAGGTTCGATAGTGCCTATACATCCTCTTAGCGAACCATCTTTTTTATGAATTGAAACAAAGCAGGCTTGCTTTTTAGATAGCAATTCAGGGATTTTTTGTTGCCTAAACAATTTTAAGTTTCTTTTTTTAACAGAAGTTAAAATTGTTTCCAATGCCAGTTTAGAATATATAGTTTTTGGTTCATACATCATTTCACCATTATGTTTTTCCCAAAATTAGCAAAAAGTTTTCCTTTTTCAAAAACTCAATTAGTTGTTTTGTTGAATACGAAAATAATAGCTGATTTCTTGCTTCAAAATTCTGGTTGTCGTGCAATAAACATCAAGCTATCTTTAAATATATTTTTATTGTTTTTTAGAAAAAATTCATAAAAATATTTAAAATTAATTTTTAATACACTCACTTTTTTATAGCACATTTTGTCTAAAATATTTTTTGAAATGGAGTTTTCATAATAAAAATATTATACTTTTACGCTTTTAAAATGAAGTTATTAATATATAAATATTATGAATAATTTTATATCAGTTCCAGTAAAATGCCCCTTATGCGGAGAATCCTTAATGGATAATGCTCAATTAGTTGATAATGAGAAAAGTATCAGGCTTATTATTAAAATTGAAGATAAAAAAGGAATAATTAGGTTAAGTTCTATTTATGGCAGCTTCAACCATATTTCTGATATTGAAATACCACCAGATGCTGTAGCCTACTTCTATTGCCCTCATTGTAAATCTCAATTGACGAGCGACATTGAATGCAAATCGTGTAGTTCAAATATGGTTCCATTTAATTTAGATATTGGTGGAAAAGTTAGTATTTGTGCAAAAAGTGGTTGTCAACATCATTTAGTTGAATTTGAGAACTTTTCCGATGCCCTGAAAAAGCTTTATGCCGAATATGGCTTCAGAGGTGGAGCATATCCTAAAGATTTAGATTTGCGAATAAACGATAATGAAGAAAAAGTAATTTCTATAGATGAAGAAAAAGAAATTATTGAAAGTGGCACCTTTCTTCAAACATATTGTCCGTATTGTAATAAAAGCCTTATCGAAAACGACATGTTGAAGCTTAAAATAGAAAATGGCACAATTGGTTATTTGATGCTAAGCCCATATTTGAACGTTTTCACATCAAAATCAACAATGTTTCTACCAGAAGACAAAACTGTAGAAAACATTAGCTGCCCGCATTGCAATAAGAATTTAATTGAAACTGAGAATAACTGCGGAAAATGCGGTTCAAGAATTGCTAAAGTTTCAGTTAGTGCCAGAACAAAATTCATAGATTTTTATTTATGTACAAAAAAAGGCTGCAAATGGCATGGACTTACAGATAAAGACTACGAAGAAATAAGACTTGAGGATAGCCTTGAATGGTAACTAAAATATAATTCTAATCCAGAGTAAAACAACACTAGTGTTACTATTAAAAAAGTATGAATCCTAATATTTAAATATATACATAAATTAATACGATAATAAAATGTTTCAAATTCTTAGAAAGCAATCAATGGCGGAAGGCACAATCATTCGTTTCGACGTAAGTGCTCCCAAAATTGCAAAAAAAATCAAAGCCGGACAATTTATTATTCTTCGTGTAAACGAAACTGGCGAACGAATACCATTGACTGTAGCCGACAAAGATGAATTTGCCGGAATTATTACACTTATTTTTCAAATTGTAGGAAAAACTACTGCTCTACTTGGTTCTTTAAACGAAGGTAATCTCATAAAAGACATATCAGGACCTCTTGGAATGGCTGCCGATTGCGAAAAAGTGGGCACTGTAGTTATGGTAGGAGGCGGAACAGGAGTTGCAATTCTTCATCATGTAGCAAAAGCCTTTAAGGAAGCCGGAAATTATGTTATTGGAATTATTGGTGCCAGAGATAAGAACATGCTCATTTTGGAAGATGAGATGAGCTATATTTGCGATGAACTGATAATTACTACCGATGATGGAAGTTATGGTCGTCAAGGATTTGTTACTCAACCTCTCGAAAAATATCTTGAAGAACGTTTCGATATTAAATTAGTTTATGCAATTGGTCCTATCATTATGATGAAAAATGTTGCAAATCTTACCAAAAAATTCAATACACCAACCATGGTTAGCCTCAATCCAATTATGATTGATGGAACCGGAATGTGTGGATGTTGCAGAGTAACTGTTGATAAGAAAACAAAATTTGCTTGCGTTCATGGTCCCGATTTCGATGGCCACAAAGTAGATTTCGACGAACTCGCAAAACGTAACGACAATTATCTTCAAGCAGAAAAAACTTCATTGCTTTTTTCTATTCGATAATCTTTATTTAGTTTTATCTAATTGCAGAATATAGTATAATAACTTCATACATTTAATAACCATAAACTCCGAACATAATGTTAGAACACGATATAAAATATTTAAAATTTAGGTCATACTTAAACACTTATTGCTCACATTGTAAAAACAGTTTTAATGTTGATACAAAAGACAGTAAAACATTAAGATTCAAAGCTAAATACAGAGGCAAAGAAATAGACTTAACATTAAGTCCATATTTAGATGTTTTTGAAATACAAACATCTATCCCTATTGGATCCGAAGAACGTTTGGAAGATATTATGTGTCCGAAATGCAAAAAAAGTCTTGTAAACAAAGAAGTTAGTTGCGGCGAATGTGGGTCTAATGTTGGAGAAGTTATAGTTTCAGCACATTCAAAACTATTGCCTTTTTATCTATGCTTAAAACATGGTTGCGAATGGCATGGTCTCTCAAAAGCAGATGAGAGAAAAATAAAGCTAAAAATTCCTCGGCAAGCAATGCCGGAGCAAGATCAAAAACTCAGGGCACACAATCATCAGGAAGTTCCATATGGCTATACTACCGAACTTGCAAGTTTAGAAGCAGGAAGGTGTCTTCAATGCAAAAATCCTAAATGTGTAGATGGTTGTCCGGTAAATATTAATATTCCTGCGTTTATTGCCTTGATTGCTGAAGATAAAATAAATGAAGCAGTCAAAAAAATTAAGGAAACAAATGTTTTGCCAGCAATATGTGGAAGAGTTTGCCCGCAAGAATCACAATGTGAAGAAAGATGTATAGTAGGAATAAAAGATACACCTGTTGCAATTGGCCGCCTGGAAAGATTTGTTGCCGATTACGAAAGAAAAATGGACTTAGTCAAAGTCCCTGTAATTAAAGAAAAAAATAATAAAAAAATTGCTGTAATTGGTTCAGGCCCTGCAGGTTTGACGGTTGCAGCAGATATGCAGCAAAAGGGATACTCTGTTACAGTTTTCGAGGCTCTTCACGAAACCGGAGGAGTATTAACTTATGGTATTCCGGAATTTAGACTTCCAAAATCGATAGTTCAGTTCGAAATAGATTTCTTAAAAGAAATGGGTGTTAGATTTGAGCTAAATCATGTTATTGGAACATTATTAACCGTAGATGAATTGTTAGAACATTTTGATTCGGCATTTATTGGCGTAGGTGCCGGTTTGCCAATGTTTATGAATGTAGAAGGCGAAAGTCTGGGGAATGTTTTCTCATCAAACGAATATTTGACAAGAATGAATTTGATGAAAGCATACAAATTTCCTGAGTATGATACCCCAATGCCAAAAGCAAACAAAGTAATTGTTGTAGGTGGAGGAAATGTTGCAATGGATTGTGCACGAACTGCAATTCGAACGGGCTCTTCTGAAGTTACCATAGTTTACAGACGTTCGCGTCACGAGTTACCGGCTCGTCTCGAAGAAATTCATCATGCCGAAGAAGAAGGGATTAAATTTAAGCTACTTACAGCTCCTACAAGATATGTTGGAACCGATGCAAATATGTTGAAATCGGCAGATTGCATTAGAATGGAATTGGGAGCTCCTGACGATTCAGGACGAAGACGACCTGTTCCAATAGAAGATTCAGAATTTACTATAGAATGCGATTTAGCAATAGTTGCAATTGGAACAAATCCAAATCCTATCATTTTTGAGACAACCCCGGATATGAAACGAAACAAATGGGGATACATTGATGTGAACCCAGAAACAAACGAAACGAGCAAAGAGTTTGTTTATGCTGGCGGAGATATTGTTACAGGATCGGCTACTGTTATCGAAGCAATGGGTGCAGGCAGAATTGCAGCAAATGCAATGCACAAAAAACTTTCGAAAATGTAAAAGCCATTTATCATAAAAAAAGCCTCTATATTAAATAGGGGCTTTTTTGTTTTATTAGGTTATTACCTGAATTTCTGATATTTTTTTGAATGAGATTTTATTTCAGTAGAATAAGTTTTTTACTAATTATTTCATTTCCAACTAAAATACTTAGAAAATATAGCCCACTTTTTTGCTCAGCAATATTAATTTCAATCAAAGAATTATAGGAAAAAGTTTCAAAAACTTCATTCCCGAGAATATCAAGAACCTTCAGTGAAACTTCAGAATTCAATTTGTTTTCCAAGAAAAATTTGCCATCAATATTTGGGTTTGGAAACACATTGAATATATTTTCATTTTTGATATTTAATATTCCAACTATATTGTCAACCACCACTGTGTCTTGAACAATACAGTTATTTAAGTCCGATACAGTTACCAAATATGTTCCAGCACATAAATTAATAGCTGTATCAGAATTTTGATTTTGTGGTTCGTTCCATTGATATGAAAATGGCGTAGTACCTCCAGTTACGCTCACTGTTGCCATACCAATGCAAAAACTATTTGTGTCGCTAACAACAAAATTCTCTATTAATAATTCACTTGGCTGCGAAATAATTGCGGTTTCGCTAGTATCCGAACAACCGAATAAGTTTGTAACAATTATATTGTAAATTCCAGTATCTAAATTATTAAAAGTTCCTGTAGCTTGAGACACGTAACCATTGAAATAGGATAGATCTGTGGCAGCCTGCGCTTCTATGGTAATCGCCCCATCATTTGATTCATAGCAATTCAGGTCTGTAGAAATGACCGAGTCAATTACCACAGATTCGTGAATTAATATAGAATCGTAAGTCAAAAATCCATCTATAAAATTAGTAAGATTTAATGTCCAATTTCCATCTGTTGTTTCACAAGGAATCAAAAAATCTGCAAATAATTCTGAATTATTCGAACAGTTTACATTGTTAGCATAAATTGTTGAACTACCCTGATTGAACCAAACTGTTTGCGTCCCTTGCAAAAAGTGAGTATTTTGTCCTGAAAGGCTAATTGTTAGTTCCTCTCCTTCATAAATTGTATCGGGTTCAACATTAATTATTTCTGGTTGATATGGCGAGTTTACAAGCTCAAATCCATCGTTTTTTGTGATTAAACCATCAATGTAATTTCCTACATTCACATCCCACAAGCCTATATTTGAGTTGAAAGGAATAAAAAAAGTTGCAGTCAATAATTGATTGTTAGTTGCATTTATCGATGCAGGAAAAGGATAGATTGTTGAACTAGCTTGATTGAACCAAATTGTCTGACTTCCTTGAGCAAAATGAGTATTTTGTCCGCTAAGTTCAATAGTCAGAATTTCTCCCTGATAGGCAGAATCTGGTGTAACAGTTAAAATTGTTTGTCCAAAAATACTTACAGTAGTTAAGAAAACTAATGAAATGAATATGATCCAATTTTTTGCCATAACAACTTATTTTAGATTAAAAAAGCCCCGATATGGAGCTTTAATAACTAATTATTATGAGTTTTTCTTTATTGATCTACATTTTTTCCATCGCCAATAAACTCGTATCTATGGTTATGATCTTCAACTGTAGTAAATGTATATGTTCCTTCACAATTGTAATCATTTCCTTGAGTATCATAAGCCTCCCAGTTTCTATCAACTTCTTGATAAAACCCTCTGTCATTATATGAGGTAGTCAATGTTAGTTCTTTATCGTTTAATTTGTCAATTTCAAATATCATTGACTCATTTTTGAAAGTAATAGCATTAATATAGTTATAATCGAAAGAAAGATCAGGCAATTTATATATTGCTTCAATATCGAATTGAATTAATGGAAAACCGGCAAACTCGACAGCAGATTTACTTCCTAAAGAATTTTCTTGCCAATGCCATGTATCAGTATATTCATACGTTCCTGAAAATGTTTTTCCGAACTGCATATCTCCTTCAGCGTCTGGCGAGAGTGGGAAGTTTTCTTCAAACAGATTGAAAGTTACATAAACTCTGTATTCGCCATTGGTTTTTATAGAAATTTCGTAGCTGTAATTTACAGACCTTTGAATATTTTGGGCATCTTCAAATTCACTTCCTTCATAAGGATCAAAAAATATTCTTGTTGTTGTATATTTTCTGTCATAGTTTACCATACTATTGGTATAAATGTAGGTTTTACTTTCAGTATCCGTTTCAACATAGTTCTCGATTCCTACAACATCCTCACAATCGTTGCTTAACCATTTGAATTCTTCATTGAAAGAAAATGAATTAATTGAGGTTCCTGCTTCAAGAGTCCATACGGCTGATAAACGATTATCTCGGGTTCTGAATGATAAAAATGGGTCGTTTTCGCCTACCTGACAACTGTTCACAGAAACTAATGATGTCAGCAAGATTACTGCTACAAGTAGATTTAATATTCTTTTCATGGTTTATTTGATTTATTAACAATAACTAAATAAAAAAAAATACAAATTTATTTTATTTTTAAAATATTACAAACAAAAAAAGTAATAATTAGAAGAACCGAAATTATTTCTTCTTAATTAACATATTTATTTAAAGATAATTGAGATATCTACATCTCAAACTTCAGCTTACATAAGCACAAAAACTTCAAAAAATAATAGCAACTTTCTATCAATCAACAAAATAAAATATAATTATCAGTTTTGACAAAATTATTAACGATTTATAAATCAAATTATTCTAAAGATAGCTATGTCTTTTTTCTGCTTAAATTTAATGTGTCAGTAATTTCAATTAAAAATTGTCAATTTAGAATTAACAAGTAGTTTTGCCAATAAATAAATTTTCATTAGTTATGATTGTTGATCTGTTTATTCCTTGTTTTGTTGATCAGGTTTATCCTGAAACGGGATTTAATGTCATTAAAATTCTAAAAAAATTAGATATAGAAGTATTTTATAATCCAAAACAAACTTGTTGTGGGCAGCCATCGTTCAACAGCGGATATTGGAAGGAAACAAAAGAAATTGCATCAAAATTTCTAAAAGATTTTCCGAACGATAGACCAATTGTAAGCCCCTCGGGCTCGTGCTCTGCTTTTGTAAAAAATTATTACGGCGAGCTTTTCAGCGATGATTCTTCCCTCGAAAAATTTGAGATTTTAAAAAATAATATGTTCGAGTTAAGCGATTTTTTGGTCAATTATTTGAAGGTTTACGATCTTGGTGCTGTTTTTCCTGCGAAAGTTACATATCATGATGCCTGCTCTGCTTTACGCGAATACGGATTAAAAGAAGAAGCCCGTATTTTGTTGAAGAATGTGAAAGGTCTTGAACTTATTGAAATGAACGAAAGTGATGTTTGTTGTGGTTTTGGGGGCACTTTTTCGGTAAAGCACAAATCAATTTCAACGGCAATGACTCAACAAAAAGTTGAAAATGCCATGAAAACCGGAGCGGAATATATTGTAACAACTGAAGCATCATGTATTTTAAATATCGAAGCATATATTAAAAAGCAAAAACTTCCTATTAAAACAATTCATATTGCTGATATTCTCTCATCATTTGAGGAAGAATTATAGTTTTGTTTCCAAGAATTTGAAAGTTCATTGCAACTTAGCGTCTTTACGAGAAAAAATTTGAGTAATTTCACAATCAAATATTATAGTTTGCGTTTTGGCTTAAAATTTGTTGGAGCCGTTTCCCAAATTTAAAATGAAATATATGAAGAGTGCAAAAATATTGTGGGCTGACGATGAAATTGATTTACTTATGCCTCATGTTTTGTTTTTAGAAGCAAAAGGACACAAAGTTGTAACAGCAAATTCTGGCGATTCTGCCATCGAATTAATAAACAAATATCATAATTTTGATATTATTTTCTTAGACGAAAATATGCCTGGCTTGAGTGGCCTCGAAACACTTTCAATAATCAAAAGCAAATATCCAACAATCCCGATTGTGATGATCACAAAAAGTGAAGAAGAGGATATTATGGACGAAGCTATAGGTTCTAAAATTACTGATTATTTAATTAAGCCTGTAAATCCTAAACAAATTCTGCTTTCAATAAAGAAAAATGTTGAACAAAAACGTCTTATTACAGAAAAAACGACCTCCGATTATCAGATGGCTTTTGGGAAAATTGGAATGCAGATAAATGATTCTTATAGCTACGACGATTGGGTTGAAGTTTATAAAAAAATTATATTCTGGGAATTAGAGTTAGACCGTTCCAATGACAGAACAATGGACGAAGTTCTGAAAATGCAAAAGAATGAAGCTAACAAAAGCTTTGCAAAATTCATCAAAGCTAATTATACATCTTGGTTCGATAAAGATCTGTCTGAAAGACCACTATTGTCGCCCGATATTTTTAAACATAAAATATTGCCATCTATAGATAATGGCGAGCAGGTTTGCGTAATTCTTATCGATAATCTAAGATACGACCAATGGAAAACATTGCAGCCCTCCATCAGAGAATTTTATCAGTTAGACGAGGAGCAATTGTTTTATAGCATTTTGCCTACAGCAACCCAATATTCCCGAAATGCAATGTTTGCCGGACTAATGCCCTCGGAAATTGAGAAACTATATCCTCAACTTTGGCTAAACGACGAAGAGGAAGGAGGGAAAAATATGCATGAGGAAGAATTACTGCAAAAACAGTTAAAGCGTCTTGGGAAAAATATTGATTTTAATTACAATAAAATTACAAATCTTAAAGCCGGAAAAAAACTTGTAGAAAATATCCCGCATTTGCTGAACAAGCAACTAAATGTTGTTGTTGTGAATTTTGTGGATATGTTATCGCATGCACGTACCGAAATGGAAATGATTCGTGAGCTTGCTGGCGACGATTCTGCATATCGTTCTATAACTTTGTCTTGGTTTGAACATTCGCCACTCAAAGATTTTTTAAAGGAGCTTGCCGATAAAAAAATTAAAGTAGTAATTACTACCGATCATGGAACTATCAGAGTAAGCAATCCTGTAAAAGTGATAGGTGACAAAAAGACCAGTACTAATTTAAGATACAAACAAGGGAAAAATCTTAGCTATAAAGCCAAAGAAGTGTTTGAGCTTACAAAACCAAAACAAGCATATCTGCCACTAACAAACGTAAGCTCATCGTACATTTTTTCTATTGGAGACGATTTTTTTGCCTACCCGAACAACTACAATTATTATGTAAATTATTATAAAGATACTTTCCAACATGGAGGAGTTTCTCTTGAAGAAATGCTTATTCCGGTGATTTCTCTTAGCCCAAAATAGGCAGTGGGTAATTTTGTATTCTGGTTTTGACTTCAACTTTTCAAATTATGTTTTCAGCATCAATAAATTCTATTAATGATTTGGATAATATTGCCAAACAATTATTAGAGGAATTTAAACACTATAAAATTTTTGCATTTTATGGCGAAATGGGTGTTGGCAAAACAACTTTTATAAAAGCAATTTGCAAACAGCTTGGTGTCAAAAATCTGGTTACAAGTCCTACTTTTTCAATTATTAATGAATATTCAATTCCTAATTCCGAAAATATTTTTCATTTCGATTTTTACAGAATTGAAAACGAGGAGGAGGCTTTTGATATAGGCTATGAAGACTATTTTTATAGCAATAATTTTTGTTTTGTAGAATGGCCGGAAAAAATTGAAAATTTGCTTCCTTCAGATACTATTTCTATTAAGATTATAGAAAATGATGATAAATCGAGAAGTATAATTTCATTATAAACTTCGCATTGGATAGATAAAATACTATTGTCAACAAATTGCATTTTCTGATACATGAAAAATTTTGCCGACAGTTATATCAAAAGGAACAATTTGCTTCCAAAAATTAGCGAAAGTCCAAATAAAGATTTGAATATTATAGTAGTAATTCCATGTATAAACGAGCCTCTGCTTGAAAAAACTTTGCTTTCACTAAAAAACTGCCAGAAACCTAAATCTGCGGTTGAGTTAATCGTAGTTATAAATTCTGCCGAAAATTCTTCAAATTTGATAAAAGCTCAAAATCGTAAAACTTTAGTTGAAACAGAAAAATGGATAAAAAATAATTCTTCTGATCAACTGAAATATCGAATCATTTTTGTAGAGAATATTCCAAAAAAAATAGCAGGTGCAGGATATGCCCGTAAAATTGGCATGGACGAAGCAATTTTGCGATTTTCGGAGCTGGAAAATGAAAACGGAATAATTGCTTCTTTCGATGCCGACTCCACCTGTCAGGAAAACTATTTTGTTGAAATTGAGAAAATCCACGAAAACGAAAAAACAAATGTTTGTACAATCTTTTTCGAGCACGATATCGAAGGAGAAGATTTTCCGCAAGATGTGTATGATGCAATTATTGAATATGAGCTATATTTAAGGTATTATAAAAATGCCTTGAATTACATAAATTTCCCTTATTCATTTCAAACCGTTGGTTCGAGTTTTACAGTGCGGGCTTGGGTTTATACCAAACAAGGCGGAATGAACAGACGGCAAGCCGGCGAAGATTTTTACTTTTTGCATAAAGTTTTCCCACTCGGAAATGTGCAGGAATTAAACACTACAACAGTATTCCCATCGCCACGTCCATCAGATAGAGTCCCATTTGGGACAGGAAAGGCTGTTCAAAAATATTTAGAGGCTGAGAAAAAAGAATTGCTTACATACAATTTTAATGCTTTTATCCATCTCAAAAGTTTTTTTGATAGAATAAATAAACTTTACAAGATTGATTTAAATACATATAATTTGTTGCTTAAAAATCTACCAAAACCAGTTTCAAATTTTCTGCAATCAATAGACTTTTTTCTAAACTTAAAAGAGATTAACGATAATTCTTCAAGTTTAAAATCATTCAAAAAACGATTTTTTAATACATTTAATGCTTTTATGATTTTGAAATATTTGAATTTTGTGCATGAA
>JABHKC010000046.1 GCA_018692315.1 Bacteroidota bacterium
TTTATTCAGGCACTTCTTAGCAAGAATGAGAAGAAAAAGCAAGTGCTATACTAAAAAGTTAGAAATGTTGAAACAAGCTGTAATGATGCTCATGTTGAAATGGAATAATCAATTAAGTATACTTTGTTAACAATGCCCTTTATTTATATGCCAAATATAGTAAATTTAACAATACAAAAAAGCAAATTCCTTAAAATCGTAATTTTCAAATGAATAAAGTCTTTTCACATTATTTTTGAAAGCGAGCCTGAAAAAACTTCTATTTGGTCACCATTCCGATAAAAAACCAAAGAATAAATAAACTTACAGAAAGATGTTTTCCATATAATCTAATAATTGTATTTTCGTAGCTTTAAAAAAATGAGATTATGAGCATTCTGATTATAAATATTAAGGAACTAATAAATACTGAGAAGCAATCAAGATTGAAAGTTTGTGGTAAAGATATGGCAAATTTGAGTACAATAAAAAATGCCTATTTATTGATTGAAAATGAAAAAATTGCCGATTTTGGTTCAATGGAAGAAATCGACATTAACCAGTTTGAAGGAAATTCAGATGTCGAAATTATTGATGCAAAAAACCGCATGGTTTTCCCTAGCTATTGCGATTCGCACACCCACCTCGTTTATAGCGGAAGTCGCGAAATTGAATATGGCGATAAAATAAGAGGGCTTTCTTACGAAGAAATTGCCAAACGAGGAGGCGGGATTTTAAATTCGGCAAAACTTTTACATAATACTTCTGAAGACTCGCTATACGAGCAGGCATTGGGCAGAATCGACGAAATTATTAAACTGGGCACAGGTGCTGTTGAAATAAAAAGTGGCTATGGCCTGAACACCGAAGATGAGCTTAAAATGCTCCGCGTAATAAAACGTTTGAAAGAAAATACCGAAATAACTATCAAATCTACTTTTCTGGGAGCACACTCAATACCAGCCGAATATCGTGGCAATCAAAGCGAATACGTCGATTTGGTAATTAACGAAATGATACCACAAGTTGCTGCCGAAGATTTAGCGGATTATATTGATGTGTTCTGCGATAAAGGATTTTTTACAGTAGAAGAAACCGATAGAATTCTACTTGCAGGAATGAAATATGGTATGAGGCCAAAAATTCATGCAAACGAATTAAACTATTCCGGAGGCATACAGATTGGAGTGAAGTATAATGCTTTGTCTGTTGACCATCTCGAATTTACCGGAGATGCCGAAATTGAAGCATTGTTAAATTCCGAAACCATGCCAACACTCCTACCCGGAGCAGCTTTTTTTCTTGGAATGATTGAT
Organism: Bacteroidota bacterium; assembly: GCA_018692315.1. Lineage (NCBI taxonomy): Bacteria > Pseudomonadati > Bacteroidota > Bacteroidota bacterium. The sequence goes on from JABHKC010000046.1 coordinate 1,296, forward strand.
CCTCCTGTAAGGAAAATGATAGATGCAGGACTTCCAATTGCCTTGGCTTCCGACTACAATCCAGGATCTTCTCCATCAGGAAATATGAAATTTATTATGTCGCTGGCTTGCATAAAACTGCGTATGTTGCCCGAAGAAGCCATAAATGCCTGCACAATAAACTCTGCTTATGCTATGGGCTTGAGCGAAACTCACGGTAGCATTGCAAAAAACAAAATTGCTAATGTTTTCATCACAAAAGAAATTCCAACATATGAATTTATGCCTTATGCTTATGGTAGCGATTTGGTTGAAACCGTTATTTTGAATGGAAAAATTGTATAGATAAAAGTAAAAAGTAAATATAATAATAAATTAAAAATTTAAAGATGAAGCAATTAATAGAATGTGTTCCTAACTTTAGCGAAGGGAGCAATATGGAAATTATTAAGCAAATAACAGATCAAATTGAAACTGTTGAGGGCGTAAAACTTCTTGACGTAGATCCGGGGGCATCCACCAACCGTACAGTTGTAACTTTTGTAGGAACACCTGACGAAGTTGTTGAGGCTGCATTTCTGGCAATAAAAAAAGCTTCCGAACTTATCGACATGAGCAAACACAAAGGAGAACATCCACGTATGGGAGCTACTGATGTTTGCCCATTTGTGCCAATTGCAAATATTTCTATGGAAGAAACCGTAAAATATGCTCACAAACTTGCTAAACGAGTTGGTGAAAAATTGGAAATTCCGGTATATTGCTACGAATTTGCAGCTATGCAAGAAAAACGCAGAAACCTTGCATTTTGTCGTTCGGGAGAATATGAAGCTTTGTCTGAAAAACTTCAAAAACCGGAATGGAAACCAGATTTTGGACCTGCAAAATTTAACGCCTCGGCAGGTGCAACAGCTATTAGCGGAAGAAATTTCCTTGTTGCCTACAATTTCAATTTGAACACAACCTCTACTCGTAGGGCAAATGCAATAGCTTTCGACGTGAGAGAAGCAGGCAGAATGAAACGCACCGGAAATCCAGTTACCGGAAAAATTGCACTTGACGAAAATGGCGAAAAAATCAGAATCCCCGGAACGCTCAAAAAAACAAAAGCTGTAGGTTGGTTTATTGAAGAATATGGTGTTGCACAAATCTCTATGAATATGACGGATATCACCGTTACTCCTATTCATACAGCTTTCGACGAGGTTTGCAAAAAAGCTCAGGAAAGAGGAATTAGAGTAAGCGGTTCTGAACTTGTAGGCTTAGTTCCTTTACAAGCAATGCTTGATGCCGGTCGTCATTATTTAAAAAAACAAGAACGCTCGTGCGGAATTTCTGAAGCTGAAATAATAAAAATTGCGGTAAAATCGCTTGGGCTCGACGAGTTGAAACCGTTTAATCCGAAAGAAAAAATAATTGAATATATTCTCGATGACGACAGTAAAAGTCCCTTGATAAATATGAACTTGACTGAATTTGCAGACGAAACTGCTTCGGAATCGCCTGCTCCGGGTGGAGGTTCAATTTCTGCATATATGGGCTCTCTCGGAATTTCACTTGCTACTATGGTTGCAAATTTGTCGTCTCACAAAAGAGGATGGGACGAGCGCTGGGAAGAATTTTCGGAATGGGCAGAAAAAGGTCAATACTACAAAACCGCTTTACTAAAATCGGTGGATGAAGATACCGATGCTTTTAACAAAATAATGACAGCCTTTGGTTTGCCAAAATCTAACAACGAAGAAAAAACAGCAAGAAATCAAGCTATTCAGGATGCTACGAAAAATGCAATTGATGTTCCTTTCAAAGTTATGAAACTTTCGTTTGAAGCAATGGAGGTTATAAAGGCTATGGCAGAAATCGGAAATCCAAATTCAGTAAGCGATGCAGGAGTTGGTGCATTGGCTGCACGATCGGCAGTTATGGGTGCATTTCTTAACGTAAAAATAAATGCGGGTGGATTAGATGATAAAAGTTATATCGAAGAGGTTCTGAAAAAAGGAAACGAAATTGAACAACAAACCATTAAGCTTGAGAAGGAAATTCTTGAAATTGTTAATGCAAAGATTTGAAATTGCTAAGATATCCCACTGATTTCGCTGATTTTCGCAGATTTAATTCAATTTTTTTGAGTTAATCTGCATTATCAGCTGGAAAACTTTTTTTTAGCCTACCAAATGCTACTATATTAATCTGTGGCTAATTTTGTTTTGCAAATTCATAAAGAAACCTCAAAATTAAATTATTGCAATATTATCAAATTTTATCCAACCCATATTTCCATCAGTAAGACGAATTTCACGCCAGTTTGATAAACTATCTTGAACATAAACTTTTGTTCCTTCGTGCAATTGAAATAGTTCGGTTCCGCTTTCATCGGGCGAACTTTTTACTGTAACAGATGGCGAAACTATTATTGCCGAATTACGAACAGAAAGTGCTTTTTTTTGCTGATAAGAAAACACAAAAGTTGAAATCGAAAAAAGTAAAACAAAAATAGAAATTACAAAAGTCGATTTTTTTATCCAAATTTTTTGTGAATATAGGTAGAACGACAAAAAAATCAAGAACAACACAAAAGCTACACTACTCATAATTGCCCAATTGTTGCTAGATGCCGTTGCCAGTAATTGTTTATACCATTTTACCAAGAAAAATTCCGGGATGACATCAATTTTATCAATTGTATGTTCGCGAAGCAAATTTAGATTATAATCAATATCTTCATCGTTTGGAGCAAACAACTTGGCACGTTCTAAATTTAGTAATGCCAAAGTGAAATTTCCAATTTTATAATATGAATTTCCGAGATTATAATACAATTCTGCAGCTTCGTATCCGGTAGCAACAACTTTTTCGTAAGCATCTACTGCCAATTCATATTCGCTATTTGTATAATGTTCATTAGCAAGCTCAATCAATGATGAGTTACTGTCAGCAAGTGCAATCCTATTTAATAATAGAAAAGACAGAATAATTAAAAAATAATAACCTGATTTTAGTATTTTGTTGTTCATAATTCTAATCACTTACTTCTTAATTTTTTGTTCGAAAATACTGAAAATCGACATTGTTTCATGATAAATATTCTGTGTTTGAGATGAATCCTGAACCTGAGAATATCTGGCAAATTCGCAAGTATCAATCAGCTTTTCAAATTTTGAAATTGTTTCATCATCAATTTTGTTGTTTCTAAGTGTTTCTATAGCACTTTCTTTTGAAAGATCAACAAAAGGAATATTCATTTTGTCGCTCAAATAGCCCCAGATTGCTTTAATAATTTCTTTAAAAAACTGCTCATCTTTGTTTTCTTTCATGAATTGTCGAGCCATTTTTAGTCGCTTTTTTGCTTCTTTGTTTGCTCTTTTGTTTTTCACTAAAACGATATTTGAATTGTCTCTGATTTTTTTTCTGTTTATCAGGAATGCAACTATAAATATCAAAAATGAAACTAAATAAATACTATAAAACTTATTGCTTCCAAAAAAATGAACTCCCGATTTTTGAAGCTTCATTTTATCCTTTTTGATGAAGCGGATATCTTTTCCTATAAACTTTACATTTTCTTTTGAAAATCCTGAAATTGTGCTTGTTACATCATCATCCTCTCCCTTTTCTACATGAATTTTATAGGCTTGCGATTTAATTGTTTTATAAGTTTTCGACTTTGTGTCGAAATGAGAAAATTCTATAGGTGAAATTTCAAAATCGCCGGCATGACGCGGTATTAATAAGTATTCAAAAGTTTTGCTTCCGCTGACACCATTTAGCCCGGATTTAAGATTATTTGAAATTTTTGGGTCATAAATCTCAAAATCAGTTGGAAATTTTATTTGTAGAGGATCAATAACTTTTAGGTTTCCGTTGCCCGAAATTTTCACTTTCAAAGTAATTGCATCATTAACTTTTACATTTTGCTTATTTATTGAAGTTGTCATTTTCATGCTTCCGACCGAACCGTTAAATCCATCAGGTTTGTTGGCTGGCAAAGGTTTCACTTTTATTTTTCTTTGATGGCTTTTTGCTTTTACAATAACATTTTTGTAGGACGGTCCGAAAAAACTGCGTCTTCCTGTTTCCTGTCTGATAATGCACTCTGCTTCAAATGGTTCGATTACTATTTCGCCGCTTCGTTGAGGAAACAAAACGGATTGTTGAATGATTCCAACATTAAAAATATCTCCATTTACATTTTCTCTGCTAAGTTGCGACAAATCATTTATTACACGAATATCTTGTTTGACAAAGCCACGAAATGAAGGGAAAGTTGCATCTTTGATATTCGACAAATTTAGTTTTGTATAAATTTTTATAGTTGCAATTATATGTTCGCCAAGAAAAACCTCAGACTTATTGAGTTGGATAGAAACATAAAGGTCTTTATTTGTGATATTTGACGAAGCCGAAGAATTGGAGTTATTTTGTTTGCCTGATTGATTTGCAGACTTTATAACCTCAATGGTAACAGGATTAGACTTGTAGATTTTCCCACCAACATTTATTTGTGCTTGAGCAATTGTAAATTTCCCTATTTTTTTTGCAGATAAATAATAGGCATATGTATATTCAATTGATTTTGAAATTTGTCCATTAATGATAGATGAGCTACTACTTCTTGATGTGTTTGGACCTGAAAGCACATTAAAATCTCGAAATGCAGCCGGACGAAAACTCGTTCCGCTTTCATTTACAGTATATTTTAGTTGAAATTGTTCGCCTTGTCTAACCACCTTTTTTGTAACAAATGCAGTGAATTTTACATTTTGTGCAAACAGACTTACACTGATAATAAAGAGAGATACTAATATTAAGAATTTACGATTCATATTTTTATTTTTGTATGCTTACCAGTCTTTTTCAATTCGTATTTTTTTCGCTTTAGCTTTCTCTTTCTTCAGTTTTTCTTGTACATCCTTTTCGTCATTTTCAAGTGCTTGCAATAGTCGCAAAGCATCTTCTTTCGATATTTGGTCTTTTTTCTGCTGGTCTTTGTTTTCTTCTTCTTTAGCTTGCTTTTGCTCCTGTTCTTTCTGTTCTTTCTGTTCTTGATTTTTTTCTTCTTGCTTTTGCTGGTCTTGTTTTTCTTGTTGTTGTTCTTTATCTTGATTTTCTTTATCTTGATTTTCCTGATTCTGGTCAGGATTTTCGCATTGCTGGTTTTCCTGTTCTTTCAACATTTTTTGAGCAACCGCCAAATTATATTTTGCCGTAGTGTCGTTCGGATTGTTTCTCAAAGAATTTTTGTAAGCTTCAATTCCGTCTTCAAGTTTTCCTGAAGCGAGAAGAGAATTTCCAAGATTATAATATATTTCGCCAAGTTTAGTTTTATCATCTTCTTTGTGAGCAAGCACTTTGAATTGATTTCCGGCATCCTCAAATTTTTCTTGTTTAAACAAAGCATCGGCAAGATTAAAACTTGCTTCGTAAGAATCCAAGTCTTCTTCGAGAGCTTTGCGAAAAGCAACCTCGGCTTTGCTATAAGTTAAAGTATCTACCTTAGATGTATCGCTTTGAGCCTCTTTATATATTTCAACTCCATGGCGAATATGTTTTTTATCGCCTTGCGAAAATGCAAGCAAATGAACAACTATTAAAATCAGCAGTAAACTGTTTTTTTTCATACTATTTCTATTTTCAATTAACAAGTCTATAACTCTCAACTTTAAAACTTTACATCTTTAGACTTTAAAAATATTGACTTCTCTAAACAATTTATTTTTTCTATCGAGTAAAACAAAATCTAACAGGAGAAAAAATATTGCAATGCCAATGAAATATTGGAATCTTTCCTCATATTCTGAATAAATACTCGAAGAAATTTCTTGTTTCTCCATTTTTTCAATTTCATCGAAAAGGATTTTCAGAGCCGATTGAGTATTTGAAGCTCTAACATAGACTCCTTTTCCTGCCAAAGCAATTTCCTGAAGCATTGGTTCATTAAGTTTTGAAATAACCACCTCACCTAACTTGTTTTTTCTAAACTGACCATATCTTCCCTTGATAGGAATTGGAGCACCTTTTGGCAAACCCATGCCAATTGTATGTACTGTAATTCCTTTCTCGGCAGCAATTTTTGCAGCTTCAATGGCATCGTCTTCATGGTTTTCGCCATCAGTAATTACAATAATTGTTTTGCTCGATTCGTCGGGACCAAATGATTTCGCACCCAATTCTATTGCCGAACCTATTGATGTTCCTTGCTTTTGCACAAATCCGGTGTTTACAGTAGAAAGAAACATTTTTGCAGCCGAAAAATCGGTAGTAATTGGTAATTGTGTGTAAGCATCGCCGGCAAAAACTATCAATCCAAATTTGTCGTTTTTCAATTGTTCAACCAATTTTGATATTGCCCGCCTTGCTCTTTCAAGCCTATTTGGTTGAATATCTTCTGCAAGCATGCTGTTCGAGACATCAAGAGCAATAATTATTTCAACACCTTCGCGATTAATATCTTCCAATTTTGTGCCAACCTGAGGTCCTGCAATACCTACAATTAAAGCAATTAAGCCAAAAACAAGAAAGATGAATTTCACAATTGGCCGGCTATTTGAAACATCCGGCATAAGCTTTTGTAAAAGTTGCAAATTGCCGAATTTTTTCAATGCTCGTTTTCTTAGGGTTTGAGAAACCATAAAAATTATTATCAACAACGGAACTGCTAATAATAAGTAAAAATATTGTAATTGTGCAAATTGAAACATCAATTCAAATTTTATATTTATTGATTATTGTTTATTTCTAACTTCAATTTTTCTATTTAAATATCCAATTCGTAATTCATAATTCATAATTACTATGGTAAATATTTCAAAATTGTATTTCTAATGAAAATTTCAAAAAATAGAATTGCGGCGGCATAAAGAGCCCAAATCAAATATTCTTCCTGCTTTTTGCTATATTCTTTAACTTCAATTTTCGATTTTTCGAGCTTGTCTATTTCTTTATAAATATTGGCCAGACTTTTATTATTAGTCGCTCTAAAATACTGACCATCTGTTAGATCTGCAATATCCTTCAAAGTTTTTTCGTCAATTTCTACTTCAACATTCTGATAAACTGTATTTCCAAAAAAATCTTTTGCAGGATAAGGAGCAGTTCCGCGAGTTCCAACTCCTACTGTATAAACTCTAATTCCGAGTGTCTGAGCAATTTCAGCAGCAGTGATTGGAGCAATTTCCCCCTGATTGTTTACACCATCGGTAAGTAAAATTACTACCCTACTTTTTGCTAGACTGTTTTTCAGGCGATTAATTGCATTTGCCAATCCAAGACCAATTGCTGTCCCATCTTCAATCATTCCGTTTTTTACATCTTTAAAAAGATTTATGAGTACTGCATGGTCGGTTGTGAGCGGACATTGAGTGAAACTTTCGCCACTGTATATTACTAATCCCATTCTATCATTTTCCCGACCTGAAATAAATTCAATTGCAACATCTTTTGCAGCTTCGAGGCGATTTGGTTTAAAATCTTCTGCGAGCATACTTCCTGAAATGTCAATTGCGAGAACAATGTCGATACCTTCGGTAGTTACATTTTCCCAATTGTCGGTAGATTGTGGTCGGGCAAGAACTAATACTAACAGCGAAAATGCGAGAATTCGTAAAACAAACATTAGATGTTTTAAAATATGTTTGTAGCTTAAAGGAGCTTTTGCGAATGGCTTGATTGTGGAAACCTGCAAACTTGCATTTGCCGATTTTTGCTTTAGTAAATACCAGACAATCATCGGAATCAAAAGCAGAAGTATATATAAAAACTCAGGATTTGCGTATGTAAATTTTGAAAACATTTAATTTAATTACTATTGATTATTATCGAATTATTAAGATTCAACATATTAATTTTTTATTTATTTTAAGCCATCTTCTTTCTTCTCACTAAGGTTGACAGTTTGTTTGTTTTTTAAAACAAAATCGTATGACTTTTGCATGGACAATTCATGTTCGTTTGCAAGAGGAATATGTTTAGCAAATTTTACCAAATCAGACAATTCCAATATTTTACGAAGTTCTTCTATCGATTCTTTTTCAATATCTTTATTTTGTCCTAATTCGAACAATATTTCATCGCTTGTTTCTTCCATTGCCAAAATCTCAAACCTATGCTCAATAAATATTCTTGTTATTTCGGTAAGTTCGCTATAATATTCTTTTACTTTATTCTTTTGCCATAATTTCTTTTTCTTCAATTTATCAAGCGAATCGAGTGCAATCAAATGTGCAGGTTTTTTTGGTTTAGCTCTTTTCACAATGGGTTTATCTGCTTTTTTCTTCCTAAAATAATAAATCAAAAATACTATTACAACTATAGCAACAATTATAAGACCTATTGGCATAGCAAATCTGTCAAAAAACTCTTCAAAGGTGAAAGGAGTATTTATAGGCGGTTTTATATCTACAATTCCTGTAATCGAATCTATCTGAAAAGTATTTACACCAAGCCAAAGTGGTTGTGAATAAAGTGTATCTTGCCGTCCGTTCATCTCGAATGGGAAAGGCAAAGGCGGGATAAGGTAAGATCCGCTATCGAAACAAGTCAATAAAAATTCCTGTTTCAGAAGAATCTGGTCGGCAGTAATGTATGTTGTGTCAATTTTCGAACGTTCAAGAATCTCAACATTTTTAATTATTGTATCAAGGAAATTTGGAAATTCGATAGTTAGATATGTGGGTTGATTTAGTTCAACTGAAAATTTGATATGATCTCCAATTAAAATCATATTTGTATCAAGTTCTGCTCTTGCACTTATTTCTTGAGAAAAACCTGCTGTTTTTATCACCAAAACAGATAATATTAATATCAAATATTTACTGATTTTCATTCTTTCTTTTTTTGAAATTTAGATTGGAAATTGAAAATTTAAATAGATATTATTCATATACACATAATTCAAATTCTCCCGATAGTTTTCGGGCTAAACTCATCGTTTTTTAAACAAACCCATTAATGGTTTTACATAATCCTGATCTGTACTGATTGAAACATTATCCACACCTGATTTCGAAAAAATGTACTTCAAATTCTTATCAGTGCTGTCCCAATATTCTTTATAGATATTTCTGGTTTTTTTGCTCGAAGTATCAACCCATAATAATTTTCCGGTTTCTGCATCTTTTAATCTGACAAATCCGATTGACGGAAGTTCCTGCTCGCGTTTGTCGTACACTTTCAGAGCAATAACATCGTGTTTTTTGTTTGCAATTTTTAAAGCATTTTCAAATTTTGAATCAATAAAATCGGAAATAACAAAAGCAGTGCATCTTTTCTTAATTGCATTTGTAAAATATCTTAATGCTTCAGCAATATCTGTTTCACGATTTTCGGGTTTAAAATCAATCAACTCTCTGATAATCCTTAAAATATGCGTTCTTCCTTTTTGTGGTGGAATGAATTTTTCTATTTTATTGCTGAAAAATATCACACCAATTTTGTCGTTGTTATGAATCGCCGAAAATGATAACACTGCCGCAATTTCAGTAATAATCTCTTGTTTGAATTGCTGAATGCTACCGAACTCTTTCGATCCGCTGACATCTATCAGCAAAATTACTGTTAGCTCACGCTCTTCCTCATAAATCTTCACGTATGGATGTGCAAAACGAGCGGTTACATTCCAGTCGATTGTCCTGATACTGTCGCCGTATTGGTATTCTCGAACCTCACTAAAAGTCATACCTTTCCCTTTAAAAGCACTGTGATATTCGCCGGCAAACAAATGCTTCGACAATCGTCGTGTTTTTATTTCTATTTTCCTGACCTTTTTTATTAATTCGTTAGTTTCCAAAATAATTGACTATTGATGATTGTTAATTGATTATTTAATATGAGAACTGAAATTCATAATTCATAATTCATAATTCATAATTCATATTTATTTTACGGAACTTCAACAGTATTCAAAATCTCATTGATAATTTCTTCGGATGTTACATTTTCAGCTTCGGCTTCGTAGCTAAGACCAATTCTATGACGAAGCACATCATGGCAAATTGCTCTAACATCTTCGGGCAAAACATATCCTCTATGTTTGATAAAAGCAAAAGCTTTTGCTGCTGCCGAAAGGTTTATGCTTGCTCGTGGAGATGCTCCAAAAGTTATCATATTTTCGAATTTATCTAAGCCATATTCTTTCGGATAACGAGTTGCAAACACTATATCGACTATATATTTTTCAATTTTTTCGTCGAGATAAACATCCTTAACAACTTCCCTTGCTCGAACTATTGCATCGGTTTTCAAAATTGTATCGGGCTTAGGAAAAGTTTTAGCAATATTTTCTCTGATTATTGCACGCTCTTCGTCTTTATTCGGATAGTCGATTACAACTTTTAGCATAAACCTATCGATTTGAGCTTCTGGCAAAGGATAAGTCCCTTCCTGCTCTATAGGATTTTGGGTAGCCATTACTAAGAATGGTTCTTGCAATCCATAAGTTTCAGAACCAATAGTTACTTGTCGCTCTTGCATTGACTCAAGCAAAGCACTTTGAACCTTCGCCGGAGCACGATTTATTTCATCGGCAAGAATAAAATTTGCAAAGATAGGTCCCTTTTTTACAATGAACTCTTCCTTTTTTTGACTATAAATCATAGTTCCGATTAAATCTGCTGGAAGCAAATCCGGCGTAAATTGTAGGCGACTAAATTTTGCATCAATAGTTTGTGCAAGTGTATTTATTGCTAATGTTTTTGCCAAACCCGGAACACCTTCGAGCAAAATATGACCATTAGATAACAATCCAATTAATAAGCTATCAATCAAATGTTTTTGTCCAACAATAACTTTTCTCATTTCCATTGAAATCAAATCAACGAAGGAGCTTTCTTGCTTAATTCGAGCATTTAGTTCGCTAATGTCATGAGTTGTTGTTACACTAATTGTATCCATAAAAATAAGTTTAATAAATAAGCAAAATTTCCAATTGTGATAAATCTCACAAAAAACGCTCAAAATTATTGTTTTGTTTTTTGTAATTTTCTGTATTTTTGTTAAAAAAAGTTAAAAGACAAAAGCATTGAAATTCAGATACTTCATAGAAATTTCGTACCATGGATTTAAGTATCATGGCTGGCAATTTCAGCCAAAAAATATTTCGGTTCAATCTGTAATAACAAAAGCAATTTCGACAATCTTGCAAGAAGAAATTGAAATTACCGGCTGTGGCAGAACAGATGCCGGAGTTCATGCAAAATTTTTTGTTGCACATTTCGATTCAAAAACTGATGGTTTACAAACTGGGAATATTGTTTTCAGGCTAAATAGATTTTTGCCAAAAGATATTGCTGTACATAAATTTTTTCGTGTAAAAAATGAGGCACATGCTCGTTTCGATGCGGTTTCGAGAACTTATAATTATTTGATTATCAGAAATAAAAATCCTTTTTGGCAAGGTTTAGCCTACCATAATTCTACTTTTCTCGACTTTGAAATAATGAACCAAGCTTGCCAGGTTTTGTATGAATATTCTGATTTTACGAGCTTTAGCAAGCTGCACACCGATGTAAAAACAAATATTTGTAAGATACATTTTGCAGAATGGAAACAGGAAGGCGACATTCTGAAATTTACAATTACAGCAGATCGTTTCCTTAGAAATATGGTGCGGGCAATTGTGGGGACCATGATTGAAATTGGAAAATCGAAAATTTCAATCAATGATTTCAGAAATATTATTGAAGCAAAAAATAGATCGGAGGCTGGGGTTTCTGTTCCGGCTTGTGGCTTATATTTGGTTGAGATTGAGTATCCTGAGGAGATATTTGCGGATTTATAATTGGCCTTCGAATCAGTGAACTATAGAATGAGGATATTTTTCGCTCATTAAAAAACCTGCATAAAGTGGAATATTAATAAAATTATTGGATTGATAAAAATTCCGAGGCGAACATCTAATAATATATTTTGGCTTGTATTTTTCTTCATAACTCCTTAAACTTTTAATATTTCTACTTGTACCACTTTTTATTTCGAATGGGAATATTTCGTTTTGTTTTTGCAGAATAAGATCTACTTCAGCATCGCTTTTTGCAGTCCAGTAAAACAATTCGGTTTTCTCGTGAGCTACAAACTCTTGTGTAATAAAGTTCTCAATAAATGCTCCATTATATTCAGAAAAGTATTTTGTTGGATCAACAATAATTTCTGATGAAATATTTAGCATTGCACCAAGCAAACCCGTATCGTGCATGTAGATCTTAAATTTTGAAAAATCGGTATAGCCCGAAAGTGGCAACTTAGCCTGATTAATTCATAAACTTTTTTTTCATAAACGTTTCTACAATTTTCATGCTCAAATATATTAACATTGATGAGTTTTAGTTAATTTTTTTATTCAATTTTAAATTTTACCGAATTTTATTTAGAATCATTCAAAA
>JABHKC010000047.1 GCA_018692315.1 Bacteroidota bacterium
AAACTAAAAATAAAACCCTCCAAAATATCAGCAAGTTCCTGATAGTAGCTTACCTATGCCCATACAATTATAGGTAATTGAATGAAAATAGTACTAAAACTAAATATGGATGATGAAAATGTTTCATGCGTTTGCCCTAAGAAAAAATGGAGAAAAATACCCACTACGCCTTGAAGCCAGAGAAATTCCTTATAAGGGTAAAAATGTTCGGGTAGTTGAATTCAGAGATATAACTGAACAGAAAATTACAGAAGAAGAATTAACTAAGTTATCTATAGCTGTCCAACAAAGTCCTGTTGTTATTATCATAACCGATCTGGCTGGAAATATTGAATATGTAAATCCTATATTTGTTGATATTACGGGATATACCTTAGAAGAAGTAATAGGAAAAAAGACTAATATACTTAAACAAGCGAATTTATCGGATGAGAATTATTCTGAATTATGGAATACAATTTCTTCAGGGAAAGTATGGCATGGCGAATTTCATAATAAGAAGAAAAACGGGGAATTTTTCTGGGAAAGAGCTTCTGTTTCTCCTATAAGAAATAGTCAAGGACAGATAATCAATTACATTAAAGTGGCAGAAGATATAAGCGAGATAAAAATCAAAGAACAAGAACTTAGATCGGCTCTGGAAAAAGCGAAAGAAAGCGACCGCCTTAAAAGTGCTTTCCTATCGAATATGAGCCACGAAATCCGTACTCCCATGAATGGTATTTTAGGATTTACCCAATTATTAAAAGAACCACAACTTACAGGGAATGAAAAGGATACATTCATAAATATTATCGAAAAAAGTGGAAATAGAATGCTAAATACAATTAACGATATTATTGATATATCAAAAATTGAATCTGGTCAAGTTGAAGTATATAAAACTGAAATATCTGTAAACAAAATACTTGAAGAGCAATACGACTTTTTTATTCAAGAGGCTAAATCAAAAGGACTTGAGCTGATTTATCAATCTACGCTTTCTGATAGCGAATCAAAATTAATTACCGACAAACACAAAGTTGAAGGAATATTATCAAACCTTATTAAAAACGCCATTAAATTCACAAAGCGTGGAAGTATTACTTTTGGATGCTTTTTAAAAACTATTGATGATTCTACAAGCATGGAAATCTTTGTAAGCGACACAGGAGTAGGAATCTCTCAATCCAGAATAAAAGCAATTTTTAACCGATTCGAACAAGCTGATATTGAAGATATAAATGTGTATGAAGGATCCGGCTTAGGATTGGCAATATCCAAATCTTATATAGAACTTTTAGGAGGAAAAATTGAAGTATTTTCAAAAAAAGGTTCAGGCTCAACATTCAGATTTACTATTCCATACACAAAAAATATTGCGATGGAAGTAAAATAAAACTAATTCCAAATAAAAAATCTGGAAGCAACTAAAAAACTTGTCCATAATTGTTGCAAATGATGATGCCGAAATAGAATATATGTATTTTATAAAAGGTTGGAGAATTTAAAATATAGGAATCTTAATAATAAATTCTGTTCCAACATTTACTTCACTTTTAACATGGATTGAGCCTCCGTTTAGTTCAATAAATTCTTTACATACAAGCAAGCCAAGACCTGTTCCTTGTTCATTTTCTGTTCCGTTTGAAGAGATTCCATTTTCGAAGCTGAAAAGTTTATTTATATGCTTGCTACTAATCCCGGTTCCTGTATCAGAAATGGAGATTACTACGGAATTATTCTCTTGTTTTGAATTGATATTAATTTTGCCTTTCCGATTTGTAAATTTTATTGCGTTGTCAATTAAATTTCTAATTACTGTTTTAATTGTATGCTCGTCAGCAAAAAAGCTTTCGGAATTTTGAGAATAATAATTTAGCTCAATTTCTTTATGAATTACATTTGAATTTAATATTGAAATGCTTTCTTCAATTAGTTTTTTAGCACTTAATACTTTCTTTTTCAGCATAATAGCTTGGCGTTGCGATCTTGCCCATTCAAGTAAATTTTCGAGTAATTTATAAAATGATTTGCTTTCATTGTAGATTGTTGATGAAATTTTCTTAATGTCATCATCATCAAAGCTATTGCTATCCGAAGCCAGAAGTTCTGAAAATCCTAAAATGGAATTGAAAGGGCTTTTTAGATCGTGAGCAATAATAGAGAAGAATTTGTCTTTTGCAGCGATTGATTTTTTAAGATTTCGCTCACTTTCTTTCAAGACATTATTTGCTATAATTCTATTTGTGATATCGTGATTTACAATGACTGCACCAGAAAGTGTACCATCAGATTTTTTTAAAACAGTTGCTGAACTGCTAAGATATATTTCTCTGCCAGATTTATGGTATTGAACAATATCTCCTTTCCAAACTCCTTCATTAATAAGTGTTTGTTTTACTATCTTATTATTCGTTTTGGTGTAAGTAGTTGGAATAATTTTATTGATATTTTTCCCCACAACTTCATGTTCTTCCCAGCCGTAAACTTTTTTGGCTGCTTTGTTCCAACTTTTTATCCAAAACTGCTCATTTTCATATTCTGTAGAGATAATTACGTCTGAAACTTTTTCGACAAGACTTGCAAGATAGGAGATTTGGTCTCTTGACCTTTTCAATTCATTTTCATTGTCAATTTGTTCGGCAATTTTTTTTATATTTCCTACTAATATGTCAATAAAATTGCCGTCTTTAACTATGTAGTCTCTTGCTCCAAATTGTAAAAGTTCCACGGCTAATTTTTCATATCCCTGACCGGTAATAAAAACAAAGGGGGGGATTGCTATTCCTTCTTCCAATAGCGCTTCAATCAATTCTTTGCCAGTCATATCAGGCAAACTGTAGTCGAGAAGAATCAGAAAATTATTGTTATTTTTTATAAATTCTATTGCGTCCTTTCCAACTAATATGCTGTAAACATTAAATCCAGCTTTCCTAAGCTTTTTACAAATAAGTTTGTTTAATCCTTCATTATCTTCTACTACAAGTATTGAATTGATTTTATTATCTGAATTGTTGTTCATCGTGCATTATTTTATTGAACTCAATTTGCGTACGATAATTTAATAAAAAAGTTAAAGCTGATTATATATTGCCATGATTATTTCATTATAATAGTTGATACTCTAAAATCTAGGATTATACATAATAGTATTATTGTTTATAAAATCCATTGATTAAGGGTATTTGCACAACAGACAGAAATAAGCCAACCTGTTTTATTGAATTTACGAATTTATCGTATTCAAGAGGTTTTGTAATATAATTGCTACAACCTAATTGGTGGCATTTTTCTACTTCTTTAGGGTCATCGGTAGTAGTGAGCATGATTACCGGAATTTTTGTAAGTTCTTTGTCTTTTTTAAGTTGGCTTAAAACTTCAATTCCATCAGTTCCGGGCATTCTTATGTCGAGTAGGAGCAGATATGGGATATGCGATTCTCTATGTGGTCCATCGCCTCGCCTAAACAGATAGTTGAGAACTTCTTCACCGTCTATGAAATGAATTATTTCATTTGAAATTCCAGCTCTTTTCAAGTTTTTTCTTATCAAGATGGCATGTCCGTGATCGTCTTCTGTGATTAATATCTTAACGTTTTCTTGCATCATATTAGATTAGTGATTTTAATTCTACAAAATTTTGCCAACAAAAGTAGCATTTTTTGAGATTTTTTATAAAAAATGGTTAAATAACATCTGAATATTACTGAATTTAAGGATTTGTTGGCAATTGTATAAAGAAGGTAGAACCATATCCTTCTTCTGCCTCAAGCCAAATTTTGCCGTTTAGTTTTGTAATAAGTTTACGAACTATGGTTAGACCTAATCCATCTCCTTCAGTTTTGCGATTATTCATTCTGAAAAATATGTTAAAAATCTTTTCGTGGTTCTTCTTTGGAATCCCAATTCCATTATCTTTTATTGAATATATTGCATAATTGTTTTCTATATAGCCATCAATAGAAATTACTGCTTGTCTATTCGGATGTCTGTATTTGATAGAATTGCTAATTATATTAGAGAAAATTTGGTTCACGAGAAGGCTATTTGAGTAACAATTAGGTAGCGGTTTACTTTCAATTTTTATGTTTTTTTCACTTATGGTTGTTTCATATAATTGAATTATTCTTCTAAATAAAAGATTCATTTCTACTTTTTCCGGAAGCATGTCGCCCCGTCCGGCTCTTGAGAGTTTTAGCAAACCGGATAGAAGTTCATCAATTTTGTTCGCACTTGAATTAATATACAAAACTGCTTCTTCTATATCATATTCAATAATATTGAGCAGTTCGGCTTTTGTTTCTTGAGGCAATTTCAAGCTTTTAATTATTTGAGAAACTTCATTGATACTATTTTTCATTTCAATAGAAAATCCCTGTACATTTACCAGTGGTGATCGCAAATCGTGTGAGCTAATATAAATAATCTGCTCTAATTCTTCATTTTTCTCTTTAAGCTCATTTATTAATCTTTCAATCCTCTTTTCATCTTTTTTTCGGTCTGAAATATCAATTGCAATTCCACATACCGATAATAATTTTTTGTTTTTATCAAACAATGGAAATTTGTATGATAAATAATGATGTAAAACATTATCCTGTGGAACAATTTCCTCAGCTATTATCATTTTTGCCGAATCAACTACTTGTAAATCATTATTTCGGAAATTATCTGCTATTTCTTTCGGAAAAATATCCTGATCTATTTTACCTATTATTTCTTTGTTAGTGATATTAATAATATTTTCAAATTTCTTATTAATCTTTTGATACTCACCATTTGGAGATTTGAATGATACAATTGTTGGCGAATTATTTATGAAACTCTCAAGAAGTGCTTCATTTCTTTCTAATTCAAGTTCTATAAGTTTTATTTTGGTAATATCATTTACCATCCCCGAAATAATATTATCTTCAATAATAGAATTAATATAAATATATTTTATTTCCCCAGATTTTGTCTTTGCTTTAAGTTCATAATTGTCTGTTTTTTTATCTTTCATTATCAATTTTATGAATTTTTGTCTTTCTTGATCGTTTTCATAAAATGATTTAATTGTAATTTTTTTAAGCTCATCTATAGATTTGTATCCAAATATTCGTAAAAAGGAAGGATTAGCGAAAAGAAATTCTCCCTCTAAATTTGTTCCATAAACACCAATTTCAGATTTGTCAATAAAATTTCTATATCGTTCCTCGCTTTTTGTAAGCTTTTCGTTAATTCTAATCTTATCCGTAAGATTTTCGTAAATCATAATTACTTGATCGACTTCATTTAGAGAATTTTTCACTGGATAAGCAATTATTCTAAAATGAAGTGTTCCATTATTTATTCTACTTCTAATATTTGCTTCATGAATTTTTCCATCTGCAAAGGCTTTTTTGCTTGGGCAAAAAGAACAGATTTCATTGTCTGAATTTGAACATATTAAATCTTCACATTTTCTATTTTCTGGATTTTTTGATTTGAGTAGTTGTTTTATTACATTATTTACTCTGCATACTTCCATTTTTTTGTTGAAAACAACTAAACCAAATCCCAAAATACTTATTATTGAATCAAACCCTTCTTGACTTACAAAGAGTGTATTTGTAGAATTTTGTATTTCTTCTTTCGATTTTTTAGAATATATAGCAAATAGAAAGCCAATTGCAATTGAAATAATCAATACAATGAACGACAGGACAATAATAATTCGGGAAGTGGTGATTTGTGCCTCAATCTCAAAAAATGTGTTCCACAAGTTTAAAACTATAGAAATGCTAAGAAGTATTGCAACAGAAGCGATTAGGAAAATTATTTTGTATCTAATACTTTTAAGATTATTCATAGAGAGTGCCAAACAAAAGATTATAATTTTTTGCTAAGATATATTTTTATTTCATTATTTGAAATTATGAAATGTATAAGGGCTCTCTATCTTCAATATTTTTTAAAATTGGGAATACGAATAAATTCAATATCAAAGACATGCAAGCTATAACAATGTTTTGTTTTTTATTAATCTGTAAAATATCTAAGAAAACAGCTTTGAAATCAACCTATTATTGATACTAAAATATCCGGGAATGACAAAATATCAAATTGCAATTTGGAAGATAGCACTTATATAATGTGTAAGAAAATGGATGTTTTTTTGTCTATTTTTAACAATTTGAAATAAAAAATTCAGAATTGAAAAAATAATTATTTCAGAGATTGTTATTTCATATAAAATAATTAGATTTGAAACAATAATTTTATTTAAAATGAGAGTTGTTTTTAAAAAAAATATGATGTCAGAAATGAAGGTAAATATAGAAATAGCAAACAAACTTGGGCTAAACGAAGAAGAGTTTAAAAGCATAAAAAAAGTTTTAGGACGCGTTCCAAATTATACAGAATTGAGTATTTATTCGGTGATGTGGTCGGAACATGCTTCATATAAAAATTCAATTGTTTGGTTAAAAACATTGCCTCGCAAAGGCAAGCATATATTGGCGGAAGCTGGCGAAGAAAATGCAGGTTTGGTTGATGTAGGCGATAATTTAGCTTGTGCTTTTAAGATTGAATCTCACAATCATCCATGCGCTGTAGAACCATATCAGGGAGCTGCCACAGGTGTTGGAGGGATAAATCGCGATATTTTCACGATGGGAGCAAGGCCTATTGCACAGCTCAATTCTTTGCGTTTCGGAAATCCAAACTTAGACAAAACAAAATGGTTGATGCAAGGAGTTGTAAAAGGAATTGGGGACTATGGAAATTCTTTTGGTGTTCCGGTTGTAGGTGGCGAAGTATTTTTCGATGAATCTTTCAATTCCAATCCATTGGTGAATGCTATGTCTGTTGGAATTGTTAAGAAAGGAAAGGTAATTTCTGCAATTTCTAAAGGTGTAGGGAATCCTGTCTATATAGTTGGTTCTTCAACAGGAAAAGACGGAATTCATGGAGCTACCTTTGCTTCGGCAGATATTACTGAAAATTCGGCAGACGATATTCCATCAATACAAGTTGGCGATCCTTTTCAGGAAAAACTTTTGCTCGAAGCTACTCTCGAATTGAATAAAACCGGAGTTGTAGTTGGAATGCAAGATATGGGCGCAGCCGGAATAATTTGCTCAACTTCAGAAATGTCCGAAAAAGGAAATCATGGTATGAAGATTTTCTTAGACAAAGTTCCTATGCGTCAGAGCAATATGGAACCATTTGAAATTCTCCTTTCGGAATCGCAAGAAAGAATGCTGATTGTTGTAGAAAAAGGAAAAGAAAAAGTTGTAGAAAAAATATTTGAAAAATGGGATTTGAATTGTGCAATCATTGGTGAAGTTATAGATGAGGATAGATTGTACTTTTACAAAGACGATAAATTGGTTGCAGATGTTCCACCATCATCATTAGTACTTGGAGGTGGAGCACCAGTTTATAAAAGAGAAACCAAAGAGCCTGCATATTTTAAAGAATATCAAAAATTCAATATTAAGGATATTGAAGAACCTGATGATTTGAAAGAAGCAGCAAGCTTTCTTTTAAAACATCCGAATATTGCTTCAAAGAAGTGGGTTTACGAACAATACGATACTATGGTTGGCACAGCAAATATGAGTACAAATTTTCCGTCAGATGCTGCCGTTGTTAATCTAAAAGGTACAAAAAGGGCATTAGCCTTAACTGTAGATTGTAATCCCAGATATGTTCACGCCAATCCAAAAGTTGGGGCATCAATAGCTGTAGCCGAAGCTGCCAGAAATATTGTATGCACTGGTGGCGAACCTTTGGCAATTACCAATTGCTTAAATTTTGGAAATCCGTACAATACCGAAGCTTACTGGCAATTTGTTGAAGCTGTGAAAGGAATGGGAGAAGCCTGCAGCAAATTTAACACTCCCGTAACCGGCGGAAATGTGAGCTTTTACAATCAGACAAATTATAAAGGAAAAATCGAGCCTGTTTTACCTACTCCAACCATAGGAATGCTTGGAATGATAGAAGACAAAAATCATTTAATGACAATTTCATTCAAAAATAAAGGCAATATGATTTTCCTACTTGGAAAGTCAAAAAATGATATTTCATCTTCAGAGTATTTGTATTCTTATCATAAAGTAAAAAAATCGCCCGAACCATATTTTAATTTCGAAGAAGAATTAATTTTGCAACAAGTTGTCAAGGTATTAATTCAGAACAATTTAATATGTTCGGCACATGATGTTTCTGATGGAGGCTTGTTTGTAAATCTTACTGAAAGTAGCATGCGAAATTCTCTTGGTTTCGACATTACCAGCGATGCAGAAATTAGAAGAGATGCATTCCTTTTTGGTGAAGCTCAGGGTAGGATAGTAGTTTCAGTTACTCAACACAGACAAAACGAATTTGTTGATTTTATGATGTTGCAAGATGTACCATTCTTTGCTTTGGGTCATGTAACAAAAGGCGAAATGCGAGTCGATGATGAATCTTATGGTTTCATTGAAGATGCTAAAAAATCATACGATTCGGCAATTGAAAAAATAATTAACGAAAAATAAATTTTAGCGAGTAGCAAAAAAAAAAGGCGAACAATTTGTTCGCCTTTTTTTTGTTTCTATTCGAGAATTATTTTTTTAGTTTTAATAGCTTTTTCGCTAATAAGTTTTATGGTGTAAATCCCTTTTGATAATGTTTTAATATCAATTTTATCCATTATTGCATTTCTATTATTATAGTTTTTAGCAAATACTTTCTGCCCTGTCAAATTCAAAATTTCAAGCGAGAATTCTACGCCTTTATAATTCTCAATGTAAACATTAAATTCTCCATTATTAGGATTCGGATATATTTGAATTAATCCAAATTCATTATCTATTTCGTCTATTCCTGTAAAAATATCAACAGAATCGCTTGCTGCACAACCATATGCGTCAGTTACAGTTACCATATACATTCTCCAATCTGTAGGAACGATTGTTTGAGTAATCTCACCAGTACTCCACATATAGCTAAAAAATCCTGCTCCTGCATCAAGAATAAGCGTGTCAAAATCATTAGTTTCTATTGATTCTGGTAGGTCAACAATTGGAAAACCGGCATTGATAACCGTAGTAATTAAAGTATCATTATATGGATTCACATCAGGTAAAAGGTTTCCAGTACCACCACCAACATAATCTATAAATAATTCAAAATTGTAGCCACCAATATCAGATAGATCGAACTTCGGTCCAAAAGTATGGAAAATAGATTCTCCAGGATTTAGATTGTTTGACAATACTATTACTTCACTTACAACAGGGTCAGATTCAAAACGCAAGAAAATTGGAATTATATCAGCCTGGTTAAAAATTCGCGTACCAACATTTGTAATTCTTACTAAGACTTCTTCTTCAGAATTTAATTTACAGCTATCTGCTGGAGAAACTAAAGCAAGCAATTCTAAATCTGTTCCTCCTACAAAAATACAATCAGAATTTTTACAGGAATTAAAATTGACAACAGTAACACAATATTCTCCATACATTGGAACGCTAAATGCCTGGTCAGTTGAGCCATCTTGCCATAGGTATTCAATAAAACCACTACCAGGTGTTAAAACCACTGTATCTGGTAATGCTGTTTCAATGTTTCCATTTGGCAATGTGTCTTGATCTATTCCTAAATTAATTTCAGGAAGCGGGAAAATTGTTGTACTTTGTGTTTGATGATTGATGCAATAAATAGCTGTATCAATATATGTATATTCTTGCGTAAAAGTATATGTAATATCGTATAAACCCATTTCTGCAGGATAATATACGGAGGTATCAGTTGCACCTGTATATACTCCACCTAAAGGAGTTCCAATAAGTTCAGATGTATCGTCCATTGCACAATATTCACTAAGGAGTCCAGTGAAACTAACTTCAGGTAGTGGCTGAACAATAACATAGTTATATGTACTATCAACGCAACCATTTTGATCAACAAATTTATAATAAATTGTGTGTCCACCCGGAGGGCTAACTCCTGAAGCTGCAGGCATAAACAAGCTATCGCCTATTCCTGGACCTATAAATTCACCGCCAACAGGAAGACCTGTCATACCTGCTGTGTCTCCATCAATACAATATGCTGTTCCCAATCCGGTGAAACTTACAGTTGGTAATTCATAAGCATCTACACTTTGCGTTCCACTTGTGTCAATACAGCCATGTTCATCTTCATATACATAATATCCTGAATAATTACCTGCAATCAGGGGACTAAAGCAATTTGTTATAGGATCGAAATGAGGTGGATTAAGGTTTACAAAATATCCACCCTGAGGAAATGTTGCGAGGCAAACTTCTTCGTAGCGACACATTTCAGTTGGTAAACCAGAAAAGTCTGCATATGGAAGTGAGTAAATTGTAGTTGTATCGCAAAATGAGCCAACACAGCCAGTATTATCCTGATAATTATAACAAATAATATGTGTGCCAACTGGCGCACCTAAAGGCGGTCCTATTACAAAGACTGAAGTATCAACATATGGTAATACATATTGACTATTAAAGTTGCCAAGATATGTTGGAACTCCATTTATGTATGCTTGCAACTGAACTGCAGGCTGATTAACATAAAAGCAATATGTAGAATCTAATCCGGTAAAATAAATATCGGGAGGAGTATTGTTTTCAACAAAGAATGCAAGAGTATCATTACTTACATCAATATCTTCGTTTATATAAACGGAAACCATGCAATGGTAGGTTGAATCTAACATTGACATATCTGCCAGTTGCGAAAATGTATATAATACACTATCTTCGGAAGCCAGATTAATTAAATGGGCTTCGTTTATCCATGTTAATCCTCCGTCAATTGAATATGAAACCCCAATGCTATCAGCATCTCCTCCATAATTTGTAATATAGAATGAAAATGTTTCGTTCGTAAGCCCGCAACCGGAGTGTGGCGAAACTATTGAAGTAGCACTTGAAATCCCCACATCAAATGAACTTTGACAGGCTAACGAAGCTAATCCACTAATCCCATTGGATGAAAAAATACCTTGATTTGGGAATCCCAAAGTTTGGTATGTAGCTGCTGCAATACACTCTGAACTATCAGCTTTAAACCATATTTTCCATTTAAATTCCTCATTGGTAGCAAATCCATCATCACCTACGTCTTCACCCCACATAGTGAATGTATTTGTGCTTTCTTGCCAATTTAGTCCAGCACCATCAGGACCGCTACTTGCAATTTGCAATTGTTGTCCTGAATTTACGAAAAATGCGCCTATCCAATTTCCAGTATCAATTGGTATCCCATCCATAGTAACACTTGTTGTTGACATAATCAAAACATTATGACTTGCTCCAGTTGGTCCTGGTGTAGTTCCCCAGGGAGACTGTGAATATACTGAAAGATTTAATCCAAGTAGGATTGAAAATAAAATTAAACTTTTTAAAAATAACTTTCTTTTCATAATGGTTCTATTTTAACATTAGTTCAATAAATTTAAAAATGCAAATATATCAATATATCTAAAAATCAAAACTTATAATATAGATATAGTTTTGACAATTTGTTGCACGAAAAAGTTGTATAATTTTTATAAAAGCTGGAAAATAAATGAATTATTGCTTAGCCAAACTTGCTAAGTCGCTTTTTAACAAGCTATTAGTTTTTTTGCTATTGATTTTATGATAATCGAAATAATAGAGTTTAGAATCATCAGCACCAACAATCACTTTGAAACATCTTGCCTTTTTGTTTTTTTTGCCTGGCCCTATTTTATGTAGAAAAATAATGTTTTCAGTAGCTTCATCTATGGCTTGTTCTAATTCTTCGCGGCTCACAAATTTTACATTGTGTTCATAATATTTATGAATTTTCGATACAGAGTTTAAATCTGTACTTATTTCATCTTTAATAAGGTAAAGTGTTTTGCTGGAAATTTCCGGTGCGTTTTTTTTATAATGATTAATGATATTCCTGGAATTTAGATCAGGATTTTGTGCGGTCATTTTTACATGAGATTGAATAAATCTGACTATTGCAGATAATTTATAAACATATTCTTCTTCGTCAATATCTTTATATGACAATGGAACAGAGCATAAATCAGGCATTTTTGTTAAGGTTCTTTCACCTCCAAGCACCAAATTCAAATAGTTGTAAACTGCTCCGGTTTTGTCTTTTTCGAACATAACTTCTGAAGTTATCAAAAATGAATATTCTGAATCTTTCATTTTTTTTGCGAAATCGCTCTGAGAAATAAATTCATAATCTGTAATTGTCCAATGTTTTTCTACTACTTCTTTAATTTTGAAATTATACTCGCACAACGGATTGTTCTCCAAAACTACCAATGTTTTTGTTGTAAAGAATTTCTGAATCTGATCGCTTGTAGCTACAATACTTTGCGAATAAATCTGAATTCCTGAAATAAAAAATAATAGAATTAAGAATACTTTTTTCATAAAAAACGAAGTCTCATTAATATTTATCTATCTGCTTAATTAACTATAACCTTAGTAGAATAATTGCCATTTTCAGACAAAAAGTTTAACAAAAGCATTCCTTTATTTTTATTTATATTGAGGTTGAAACTATTATTTCCTTTATATATTCTATAATTGAAATTTTCAATATTTTTGCCATAAGTATCATAAATAGACAATTTTATGGCTTGGTTTTTAGTGCTTTTTACGTTCAACTTGAATTCTCCATTATTAGGATTTGGAAAAATAGAAACTGAAAAATACAATTTTTCTTCAATCGGTGCATATAGTGAAAGTTGTTCGTCGAAACGTTTGGTAAATTCCTGATGAAACTGATTTGCAAGTGATTCATCGAAAATTACGAGAGTGTTTTCATCGTTTTTAGATTCGGCTGAAGCCGACCAATTGTGCGAACCGGTGAGAAGTACCGGATTTTGCGAATCGAAATCGAAAATTGCATATTTGTGATGTAGGGTAGGACCATCGGGCCACTGGGTGCCATTTTCATTTTGGTAGTCGATAATATTAAGTCCATTTGAAATAAGATAATCGAACTCACTACCTGTCGATTCTACATAGTCAATAATTCCTCGAATATTCACACCTCTGTCATAAGCATTTTTCATTGCAGTTCCCAGACTGTTTTCAGTGAAAACGAGCATAGCAAGTTCAATTTCATTTTCAGTATTGTCAATGAGGTTTTTGATAACTTCATTTGTGTTATCGGAAGGAGAAAAATATAGCTCTACCGGAATATTATCAATTATAAATTTGTGTGGAGTATTATCAGATTTCAAACTTCCAAATTTTGATATTGTGGTGTCTGGAGCTAAAGTTTCGGAGCCCCACATTTCGTTAAATTCGAGCTTGTAGGCTTTTGCAAGCGATTGATCCTGAATACATATCATATTGTTAAAGTCCCATCCAAGATTTGCATAAGTATGATTAGTTGAGCCGGTAATCAGCCAAGAGCTATCAACACTTTCTACATCGATGATAATAAACTTATCGTGCATGATTGCATTTTCGTTTCCTCTCAAAATATTGATTGCAGTATTTAAACTATCCAATATTTCGTTTACCGGCTCATCGTCAGTAATATACCTGATATTTACTCCTCTATTATGGGCATCATTTATTGCTGAAATAATTTCAGGTGATTCAACATCATACATTGTGATATCGAGTGTATTTTGAGCTTTTTCAATATATGAAATTATTGTATCAGTAATTGAATTATCCGCAAAAACAGCATTAGTTCCGGTCGAAACCGAAGTGTCAACCGAATGATTAAAATATACTTTAATTTCGCCAGATGAATTTGAAATTGTTGCATAAACATTTGATGTACAGGGTGTAGTGTCAGAACCTGCCACAGAATATGCTTTCAAATATATAATG
The DNA here is from genome assembly GCA_018692315.1 of Bacteroidota bacterium. Lineage (NCBI taxonomy): Bacteria > Pseudomonadati > Bacteroidota > Bacteroidota bacterium. The sequence continues at coordinate 13,808 of JABHKC010000047.1, forward strand.
TCTGCTGCTTGCAAATTATTAATAATTAGCTCGTGTTGTTCAAGCATATTTGTGTCAATTATTTCGCCCAACTCAAGCATTGGAGTGTAACCATAAATAATTTCGCTTGTGGCAGCAATATTTGTTTCCCAACTAATACTAAAACTATTTGTTTGAATATTGTTTTGTGCCGGAGAAACTGTGAAATATAAAGGTGCGTCAATATTTACATCATCAGAATTTCTTGGTTCAATTTTATAAAAATCGTAACTAAAATGCAGTGGTCCTGTTACAGAATAAGCAGTTCCTGCAATTGGCGAAAAAGCATAGCCCAAATCGTCAATTACACATGGTCCGCTACCATCGTCAAGCTCCCATTCGCCAAAGCCCAAATCCGGATTTGTACAATTGGCATTTCCAACTTTTATAAGTACTCCCTCGAATGATTCGTCTAAACTTCCTGTTGGAAGCAAAATTGGTTCAGGAAGCTGATTTCCTGAAGACAATAAGCTATAGCTTGAAATATTTTTAATTTCGGTGAGTTCGTAATATTCAGAAACCTCACCTGTTATTGCAATACTATCGCCATTGGCTGGAAAGTTCGTGTTGTCGTAAACATAAATTCCTGTCCAGGCACTATCACCGTCTTGAATAAAATATCCCGAACTAAATGTTGCTGTAACAATTCCTGAGGATGACACAATTTGTCCATCGAAAGGCGAGCTTGTGTTCTGTCCCTGAATTTCGTAAATCGTCTGGCTTGAAAGATTTGTAGCCAATAATAGAATTGCGGTAACTAAAAAACCTAAGTATTTCATAATAAAACAGCTTTAAAATTTATATTAAACTTTTTTGTAAAAATAAATTAAAATTTAAAAACTTCGGCCAAATCTTTTTTTGAGGTGCTGGAAATTAACTTTCATCCTATAATTATGAAATATCAAGTTCAGTTTATTGTCCTATCATTTACTTTTGTCTTGACACAAAAGTAACAAAAAGTCAAGAAAAAATGATGCTACAACCCACATTCCAGCGCCCGCCCGCCATTTTTTCTGGCCAACGCCTATAATCTTTATCAAAATTATCTGTAGCCTTGATTTTTGTTTCTTTTTATCAAGAAAAATAAAATTAATCTAAATTGTTAATATTCAGTACGCAATAACATGTAAAAATGCAAATAGAACTTTTAGCCTTTTACAAATTCAATTTACCTTTAGGGAACATCTAAAAATGCAAATTTCTTCGTTGTTTCAAAATTTTAAAATCCTCATTTACAATGGTAAACTGCGGTTTTAAAATCTCTTACGTCTTGAAATTTGCTATTTTTAGAAGTCCCCTTTAGATGGCAAAAAAGGTTATTTTCATGAAACTTTCGAAGGAGTTTGTTTCCTAAGGTTTTCGAAGAACAGCCTATGATAATGCAATTTAGCATTTTAGATTAAAGATAGCTATCACCAAAACATTTCTCATCAGCACCTCAAAAAAAGATTTAGCCAAAACTTCATTCATGAATTTGAAAATGAGTAATTTCGTGGACTTTATTTTGAAAAGACTATAACTAATATTATTTTTTTTGAGCAAGTATAATATCAAATATATAAGCATATTACACATATCATCTTTGATTGTTGCTTTAAGTGTTTTTGCTGTAAATCGCAGCTATTCGCAGAATTTTTCTGACACTGTAAATTTGAAAGAAATTATAGTTTTTGAAAAAAAATTGAACGACCAAACAGGTTTAAAAACCATAAAAATAGACAGTTCAGTTTTGGCAAACTCAGCTGGCAGTTCTCTCGACGAAATTCTGATGAAACATTCTTCAATAAGTATTAAAAACTATGGAAATGGTGCTGTTTCAACTAGCTCGTTTCGCGGTTCGGGAGCCTCCCATACAAAAGTTTTGTGGAATGGAGTGAAAATAAATTCGCCTATGTTAGGTCAGCTCGATTTTTCGCTATTACCGGCATTTTTCATCGATGAAATTTTAATTTATCATGGAGGCGTTGCACTTGGAAACAATTCGGGAGCACTGGCCGGATCAATCAATATGAAAAGTGTTGCAGACTGGAAAAACAAACTTAGTGTCGATTTTGCTCAAATATTTGGAAGTTTCAATACTAAAAAGTCAATAGGCAGCTTTTCGCTTGGAGGCAAAAAATTTCAATCAAAAACAAAAATTTTAATATCAAATTCTACCAATAATTTCAAGTATCAAAACCTTCCATTTATCGGAAATGAAGAAATAATTCAACGCCAAAATTCGAGTTTCTCGCAAAGATCAGTAGTTCAGGAATTTTATATAAAACCAAATTCTAAAACCCTTGTTTCATCAGCTTTTTGGGTGCAAAAAGCCTATAGGGAAATTCCTCCAAAAGAGAACGAATCGCAAAAAGAGGATATTCTAAGGTCGTATGTCGAATATAAACGTTTTTTTGAGAAATCGAATATATGTTACAGAGTATCATATATTTACGATTACATGAATTTTATAGATGAAAATTTATCTATTGATTCAAAAAATTCGTCTGAAAACTTTTCAAATTTCATTGAATATGAATTAAATTTATTGAATTATCTGAAAATTCATGCAGGATTAAGCAATAGCTTTTATAAAACAGCTTCAACAAATTATGATAGGAATTTTGAACAGCAGATTTATTCAGTTTTTACGGGGTTAGATTATGAACTAAATGAAAAGCAAAATCTAAGTTTACTTGTTAAACATGAAATTGTTGATAGGGCAGCAATTCCACTTATTTTTTCGTTTGGTTACGAATATAAAATTCTGAACAACAAAGATTTACTCTTAAAATCGAATTTTTCCAGAAATTATCATTCACCTACGCTTAACGATTTGTATTGGTCGGAGTTTGGCAATCCTAATTTGGAAAACGAAGAAGGATATTCCGGTGAAATTGGCTTACAGTTTATAGATAAAAAAAACAAGAAACTTAGTTTTGAAATGGAATTCACAAGCTATGCATCGCTTATTGATAATTGGATTATTTGGATTCCTCAAAACAACGGGTTGTGGAAACCGGAAAACTTAAAACAAGTTTACAGGCATGGCTTTGAGGCTACAATCGGCACTTTTTTTAAATTCAAAAAATTTAATATTCACATAAATAATTTTTATCTTTTTTGTAAATCAACAAACAGAAAAAGTATAGTAGCGAACGATAATTCTTTAGGAAAACAGTTAATTTATGTCCCTGTCCATAGTTTTAATTCAAATTTGGAAATAAAATATAAAAGTAGTTTTCTGAAATATTCTTTCAATCTAGAAGGAAAACGATATGCTCAGACCGATAATTCTGATAATATTGAATATTTCGACTATTTGCCAACATATGCACTAAGCAAAATTTCTTGTGGCTATGAACTAAGACGTAAGAATTCAATTTTTTCTGCACAACTGGATATCAATAATTTGTGTAACAAAAGTTATCAAATGGTTTTGAACTATCCTATGCCTTTGCGAAATTTTTCAATTCTAATTAGATATAGGATGAAAAAATATAACTAATTTCGCTTCCTTAATTGTATAAAATTAAAGACTTAAAAAATAAAATATGATTGTAAAATGGTTTATTAGTCATCAGATAAAAGAGTCGATGCGTTCGTCAATTTGGCAAAAAAGTGTTGTTTTAAATATTGTGATAGGGTTTTTGCTGTTGCTTATGTTAGCCTATCTTGCTTTGTTAGGTTTATTTATTGATGTGATTTTAATAGAAATATTTCCAGAGAAAGATCCAATCGCACTTTTTAATGGTATTTTGATTTATTATCTTGGAATAGAATTACTATTAAGATATTTTATGCAATCTCTGCCAACATTAAACATTGAGACATATTTGCATTTGCCAATAAAAAAATCGAAGATTGTTCATTTTGTTGCATCAAAATCAATTGTTGCTATTGGTAATTATTTGGCATTGCTTGTGTTTTTTCCATTTGCATTTAAAGTTATTGCTCCGGCATATTCTTCACAAATTGCATGGATTTGGATTATTTCTATGATTTTATTGATTTTTAGTAATAATTTTCTTGCAACTTTCATTAAAAGACAGATGGCTAATAAACCTAAAATTGTTGGCTATTTTGGATTAGTTATTCTTGTACTTTTTTTATTCGACTATTTTCAGATAATTTCTTTATCGACTTTTTCAACTGCAATTTTTGCAGAACTTTTAAAATCGCCATTATACATTATGGTTCCAGTTTTGTTGTTGATTTTAACTTATTATTTGAACTACAATTTTCTGAAATCGAGGCTTTATCCCGAAGAGGTTAGTGTAAAGAAAAAACTAAGAACTGATTCGATTTCAGATATAAAATATTTGAAAACCATGGGGCTCACTGGGCAGTTAATTATGCTCGAACTAAGGTTACTATGGCGACACAAAAGAACAAGATCAATAATTTATATGGCTCCCATATTTCTCGGATATGGCTTTTTCTTCTATCCAAATCCTGTTTACAGAGATATGGCAGGATTTTTAATCTTTGTCGGAATATTTATGACAGGAGGAATGATGTTGAACTATACGAATTATTGTTTCAGCTACGAAAGCAACTATTTCGATAATATTCTTGCAAACTACAAAGACATAAATTTATATATCAGAGTAAAATATATCATTGCAATTTCGATATCGACCATTTGCTACATTCTGACCATACCGTATGTATTTTTTGGAACAGATATATTCCTTATTAATACTATGACATATTTTTACAATATTGGATTTCTGTCGATAGTGCTGTTTTATTTTGCCACTTTCAGTAAAAAAAGGATGGACTTGTCGAAAAATGCAGCATTCAATTATCAAGGTTTGGGGGCTTCACATTGGCTTTCTATGCTTCCTGCTTTTTTGTTGCCTGTTTTTATATACCTACCTTTTAGTTTTTTCGATTTACAAAATACAGGTTTTATTTTCATTGGGGCACTTGGTCTGGGAGGATTGCTTTTCTACAAATCTATGCTCAATTTTATATTGAAACAGTTTTATAAAAACAAATACAAAATGGCAGAAGGATTTCGTGAATGAACCGATCTAATTTTTCATTTGAAAATTGATTATTTTTTATTAAAGTGAATTGAGAATCAAAAATTTAACAAAACATTACAAAAATGATAAATGTAACTAATTTAAGCAAAATTTATGGAGATACAAAAGTTCTGGACATCTCCGAATTAACAATAAATAAAAATGAATCTTTCGGTTTAGTTGGGAATAATGGAGCAGGAAAAACAACATTCTTTAGGTTGATACTCGATTTGATAAGAGCAAATTCAGGGAAAGTTGAGTCGAACAATGTTGATGTAAAAAAAACAAATAATTGGAAATATTATACTGGTTCATATCTCGACCAGAGTTTTCTAATTGATTTTCTTACACCGGAAGAATATTTCGAATTTATAAGCAGTGTTCACGGGCTTTCTAAAGGTGATATTACTGAATTTTACAATGAATTTGATGAGTTTTTTGCTGGCGAAATTTTAGGGAAACAAAAATATATTCGCGATTTGTCGCAAGGAAACCGCCAAAAAGTAGGAATAGCTGCGGCTTTGATGCAAGATCCTGAGCTTTTGGTTCTTGATGAACCATTCAATGGGCTTGATCCTTCAACTCAAATAAGGCTAATTAATCTTTTGAACGAAAAACGAAAAACGAAAAATATGACTATGTTAATTTCTAGCCATGATTTAAACCATGTTACTGAAGTTTGTAGTCGTATTGCAATTCTCGAAAAAGGAAAAATAGTCAACGATTTGGAAAAAAACGAAAACACTCTAATCGAACTTGAAAAATACTTTTCTGTTTGATACTTTACTAAAAATTCGGACTAAGCAAATATTTAGAATAAAACATATTTATTTGTTTAACTGCTTCTTCGGCAGTTTCTACGATACTAAATAAATTCATATCAACCGGACTAATATTTTTTTCTTCGGCAAGAACACTATTTTTTATCCAGGAAACTAAACCTTCCCAATAATTTTTTCCTACAAGTATTATTGGAAATCGGCCAATTTTTCCTGTTTGTATCAATGTGATTGCTTCAAACAATTCGTCGAAAGTTCCAAATCCGCCGGGCAAAACAATAAATCCTTGCGAATATTTCATAAACATCACTTTTCTGACAAAAAAATGATTGAAATTTATGAGTTTATCATTGTCGATATAAGGATTGGATTCTTGCTCGAAAGGCAAATCAATATTGATTCCTACAGATTTTCCATTGTTTCTTCTTGCACCTCTGTTGGCTGCTTCCATAATTCCGGGACCTCCTCCTGTAATTACTCCATAGCCATTTTTTGTTAGATTGAATGCAATTTCTTCCGCTAATTTATAATATTTGTTTGCTTCTTTGGTTCTGGCTGAGCCAAAAATTGTTACACATGGTCCTATTTTAGAAAGTTTCTCAAAACCCTCAACAAATTCGGACATAATTTTGAAAATTGTCCACGAATCGTTAGTTTTTATCTCGTTCCAGTTTTTCTTTTCAAAAGCTCGTTTTATCTTATCTTCATTTGGTGTCATTAAATCAAAATTTTATTAACAATCAAAAACAAAAGAAGGAAATATTTTTCAATAATTATGATTTCGCTACGTATATACTTTAATTTGTTGAAAATAATAAGTTTACACAGGCCAATCAAAATCAAATTGTATAAAATTTGTTAAAAGAATAGAAAAATAACAAAATACAAACCTTTTTTTGACAAAATTCGTATATTGCATGTTTTAAGAATGATTTTGTTTGACAAAGAATTAAGTTTTAATTAATTATAGGAGGATTTAAAATGCTAAAAAAATTACTTTCGGTCTTATTATTTATTGTTTTTGTTTTTTCAGGATATGCACAAAATCCATTAGGCAATGGAGCAGATGGAGCCTTGATTGTTAATTCCAGTGATACATATTTTGTAGATACTGTTCTTACAAGTCTCACTGGCACAAATTATTTAGGTTCACAAAGTATTTCTGTAGTTGATGCCTCAAGTTTCACTGTTGGAGATGAAATAATTATTATTACAATGCAAGATGCTGAAACAGATTCGGCACTCAATCGTGTTGGAATTTATGAAACGAGCAGAATTGTCAGTATTTCATCAAATCTGATTACTTTGAATACTACTCTTCAAAACTATTACAATGCTTCGGCAGATATTAAACATCAGGTAGTAAAAATACCAAATTTTACGAATGTTACAGTTGATGGAATAATTACTTGCTCGGCTTGGGATGGTACAACAGGTGGAATATTGTTTTTCAGAGCAAGCCAATCAGTATTGCTAAATTCAAGCGGAATTATTGAAGCATCCGGAAAAGGATACCGAGGTGGGACTCAATATGGTAGCTCACATGGCGGAGGTCAGGGTGGAGAAAGTTTTGTCGGTATTGGTGGCGAAGGAGGTAATTCTCATGGTTCGGATGGAGCTGGCGGAGGTGGAGCATATTATTCTGGCTATAATGGAGGGAATGGTCTTGCCGGAGGTGGTGGCGGTGGAACTTCTACTGCTGGAATTGGCTCAAGCAATCTTGGTGGAGCCGGAGGTGGTGGTGGAGGCCATGCAGGAAGTGGCGGTGGTGCCGGATATGGGACTTTTGGTTATGGAGGCTTTTCATACAGTAATTCAATCTGTTGCACAAAATGGAGGTGAATATTTATCTGGAAATGGTGCTAGTAATGGTACTGGCGGCGGTGGCGGGGGTGGAGGAACCTATGGTTCAGCCGAATTAAATCGTCTTTATCTTGGTTCTGGTGCAGGATGTGGAGGCCGTCATGATGGATATACTCCAGGTTTTGGTGGAAATGGTGGTGGAATCCTTATAATTTCTACGAATATTTTAACAAATGATGGCATAATTTCAAGTAATGGAAACAATGGTGGTAATTATAGTGGTTATTATACTGGTGGCGGAGGTGCCGGAGCCGGTGGCTCTATTATTTTAAATGGTCTTGAAATTGATATTACAAGTTCTGTATCAGCTACTGGTGGAACCGGTGGAACCGGATATTATGGCAATCCGGGTGGTGCCGGAGGAAATGGAAGAATTAGAATCAATTATGATAGTCTAAGTAATTCAGGAACAATTGACCCTATTGCTTTTGAAGCGCAATTTGAATTTGGAGTTTATCATTCAACTTTAATGAATACAAGTAATGAAACAGTACCTTACTTGGTTGAGGCTTATTATTTTGATACAGTTGCAGTTAGCTCTGCAAGTTTGTATTATAGCATAAATTCAGGAGCTTATGTTCAGCTTGCAATGACTATTACAGGTGATACTTTGACGGCTAATATACCAGCTCAAGTTTACGCTACTGTAATAGATTATTACATTTCTGCAACAAATGGAACTGACATATATTTTTCTCCGGAAAATGCTCCTACTGAATTTCATTCATTTTCAATTGATGTATTTGCTCCAAGGCACTTATCAATAACAGATAATCTTAATGGGAATATCGACCTTAATTGGATAGAACCTGTAGATTTAAATAATTTCTCTGATTATTCAATTTACAGAAGTGAAATTTTTGGCTTCATTCCAGATTCAATTAGCCTTCTTGCAAATAATTTCTCAGATACTTTTTATACAGATAATACAGTAGCTGATTTTCATAAATACCATTATAAAGTAGCAGCAAATTATTCTATGACTTCAGGAAACGAGTTTGATTATTCTGAAGATTCAGTATATGTCAATATTGATTCTATTACCACTATAAAAGGATATGCTTTTCTTGAAGGACAGACGAACCATGCCGGAATAAAAGTTAAATTTCACCCTATAAGTCCATCAGCAGTTTTAGATAGTGTCAATACAGATGCTCTCGGATATTTCGAAATTCATATCAATCCGGGAACTTATGATATCACATACGAAAAGACTAATTATCAAACTTATTACATAAAAGAAAACTATTCGATTATCGAAGACCTTGACCTTGAAGAAAGCACAATCCTTTATCTCGGAAATGTTGTTTCAGGTGCAGTTTCGGGAGTTTGGAATGGAATTTATTCTGTTGTTGGCGACATTTATATAAACAATGGAGATTCTTTAATTATTGAGGAAGGCTCTGAAATTCGATTCCAGAATAATTACCAGTTTGATATAAATGGTTATCTTGCAGTTGATGGTATAAGTTCAAACAAAGTTCTCTTTACTTCTGCTCCCTACCATCAAATTCATAATTGGGGACAATGGTTAGGATTAGATTTTAATGATGTTTGCGATGATAATTCATATATGAATTTTGCAATTGTTGAATATGCAAATCACAATATATACACTTATGCAGCAAGCCCCGATTTTAGTAATTGCGAGTTCCGACATGCAAGCGGAAATATTCTATATATTGAATATTATTCTCATCCTACTATAAGCAATTGTTTGGTTTGGGATGGCAACGATCATGGCATTTATATTTATAATTATTCAAACCCAAACCTCAACAATATTGAGATCTATGATTGCATAGACTACGGAATTTACATTTACAATTACTCTAATCCAAATTTAGAAAATATTGATGTCCATGATAATACCTCCTATGGAATTCGAATATACAATTACTGTTATAATGCAAAGATTATCGATTCGAAAATTTACTCTAATGGAAATGATGGTTTATATATTGATTATAATTATGAATCAAGTATTGATATTTTGAATTGTGAAATATACGAAAATGGAGATGATGGAGTGTATATTTATGATTCTGATGTAAATTTCGAATTCTGCAAAATCTACAAAAACATTGCTCAAGGATTTGAAATTAATGACTATTGTGATCCTGTAGAAATTTATGATTGTGAGATTTATGAGAATAATAGTTATGGAATTTACTCAGATTATGACAACGATGTTTATGTTTACAGAAGCTTTGTACATAACAATAATGGAACAGGTATTTATATTGAGGATGATTATACTTATTATAAAATATATAAAAGTATTATTGCCTATAATAATGGAGATGGAATATATAAAAGAGACCCCAATATGACTATCTATATTCATTACAATACCATCTATGGAAATACTGCTGATGGAATAGATATGAACAATAGCACTTACGAATATATTTATGATAATATAATTGTAAATAATGGTCAATATGGCTTACGTGCAAACACTTATATTGAAACTTTTGAATACAATAATTTGTTTGGAAATGGAAGTGGTGAAATTTATAATTTGGCAAATGTTCCAATAAATAGCTGGACTTTCGTTTCATATAATGCAAATGGAGACGATGCAGATATTTATTTGAATATTTCGGAAGAACCATATTTTGTTCTAACCGATTCTCTTGATTTTCAGTTACAAGCAATTTCTTCATGTATAAATGTTGGAGATCCAACTATGCTTGATCCTGACGGAACAGTTTCAGATCTTGGTGCTTTATACCGAGATGCAGGAAATCCTCATGCAGTTAATGCAGTTGGATACGATGATCAGGAAGTTTCTTTAAACTGGGAAACTATTAGTCTTGATTCTGTTTTAAGCTACAATGTTTATTACAAAATTGATACTGTTCTTACTTATACATATTTTAATAATACTACCGATACATTTATTGATGTAACCGGATTAACAAATAATGCCTTATATGATTTTACTGTTACAGGAGTTTTTGCAAACTATGAATCAATTTATGCACCAAAAGCTTCGGAACGCCCCGGGATTCCTGATATTATTCTTAATCCTATTGCAATGAATGTAACCATTCCATCTGCTGTTGATACTCTTGTAGAAAATCTTCAAATAATAAATCCGGGCTCTAGAGATTTGAATATTGATTTTGATTTCTTAAATATACCAGCAGGTGCTGCTCAATTTGATGGTTCAGGAGATTATATTAACATTGGAGATCATTCCAATTATCACAACCTAAGTGCAATAACAGTTGAATGTTGGGTAAAAAAGAATAATACAGGACATACTGAAATTGTAAGTAAGAGTAATAATAAATTTTCAATTTATATTGACGATACTCAATTTGGTTTCTATAAAAACGGATCATCGTATGGTTCGGGATATAATATGCCAAATAGCGAATGGCATCACCTTGCTGTTACATGGACAGGAAGTAACATAATATTTTATGTTAACGGTATAAAACAAAATGAACATACAGGTGTTAGTTCAAGCACAATTACATCCGGTTACAATTTGCAGTTGGGACGTAGAGGTGATTATGGCGCCTATTATTTAAATGGAAATATTATAGAGGTAAAAATTTGGAACATTGCAAGAACTCAACAGGAAATTATTTCAACAATGACATCAAGTTTAAATGGAAATGAAAGCGGATTGATTGGATATTGGCCACTTCATGAGAATTATAATGATTATTCTACTTATGGAAGAAATGGTTCTCCTTCAGGAAATACTTATATAAATAGTAGCTCATCTATTTTGTCTGAAAATGTTTCTTTGTTGTTTAGAATCCCTCAAAATCATTATAATATAAGTTCAGGCGATACTATTCAAGTTCCTTTTAGTTTTCCGAATTATAATACAGAAAGTATTTTTACAATTTTACCTATTTTCACAGATATTCTAACAAATAGTCAAATTGATTATGAAATCCTAATAAATTATGGTGAAAATGTACCATCTTCTCCTGTTCATTTTATTTCGGTAGCAGCCAATGATTTTCCATATACCTTGATTATTACTGATGCTCAGCTTGATGGTTCAACTATAAGCATCGGCGATGAAATTGCAGTTTTTGACGGTAGCTTATGTGTTGGCTCAGGAATATTCGATGGAACTTTCAATTTTACATTGACTTGTTACGAAGATACTTCCGGTGCAGGAACAGCAGGTTTTACCGATGGAAATTCAATGATCTTTAAGATTTACGATACATCGGCAGATCTTGATGCAACCGAAGTAAATGCTGCTTACGATATTGGCGATGGAACATTTGGATATGGAGAATTTTCTGCATTAAGCCTTGACGGAACTGTTTATCAAATTCAGGAAGTTCCTGTTTCCGGTGGCATGTTTAGTTTAATTTCATTTAATTTGTTACCACGATATCCTGCATCTTCAACAATATTTGGAGATTTGAGCACTCTTGGAATAGTTTATACAGATGCAGGTGCAGCCATGATTCCATTATATGGAATAAATTCGATAGGCGATATTAATTTTAGAGATGGTTTCCATTTATTCAGTTCAGATCCTGATACTATACATTTTGAAGGAACTTTAATAAATCCATTGGAATGGAATATTACAGTTGAAGCAAACAAATGGAATTCAATTGCATTTCTCGGACAAGGAGCATTGGATATTACTTCAGCCTTCCCATCAGAAATGGTTGATTCTATAGATATTGTTCAAACATCTACCGGACAAATGTGGTCTCCTGCTTATGGTATAAATTCAATTGGAAATATGCTTCCGGGAGTTGGATATCAAATTGCATTAAATTCATATACAGATTATGTATTTTCATATCAAACAGGAGGAGCAATTTCTCAATCTAAAAGTCAAACCATTGAACCGGAGCATTTCAATTTTGTAAAAACAGGGCTTCCTTATTCAATAATTATTGAGAATCCTAAAATTGAGGGCGAACAGCTACAGATTGGCGATGAAATTGCAGTATTCGATGGCAATTTGTGTGTTGGAGCTGTGGTTTACGATGGCTCTGAAAGAATTTCACTTACAGCCTGGGAAAGAGAAAATACCTTCAATCTGCCCGGTTTCACTAAAAATAATGAAATTCAAATTAGAATATATTCAGTTCAAAACAACATAGAAATAGAAGCAGAAATAATTCCAATGAACGAGAGAGAAAATAACATAATATTTAAAGGCGAAAATTTCTCATATATTTCTGTAGATGCTAATGAACAAATTATTTTAAATTCTTCTGTCCAGGTATATCCAAATCCGTTTAAAACAATCACCCAGTTCAACTATTTTGTTTCAAGCGAATCATTCGTGAGCATAGAAATTTACGATATTGCCGGAACAAAAGTCAAAACACTTATCAGCCAAAAACAAGAAAAGGGTCGATATTCTATAATATGGGACGGCACAAACGATTCAAACAATAAATTACCAAACGGATATTACTTATTTGAATTTAATACTTTTGATACATCTCAGGTAAACAAGCTTTTATTAATGAAATAATGATTTATTTAGCAGTCAGGCTATTAAATGCCTGACTGTTAAATTATTAATTAATGAAATGCCATTGTGATTTATGTTTGATATTTCATTGTGATTTCCATAAAACGAAAAACTTAATCATCAAGTTTGTAATAATAGGTTTAGAAATAGAAAATTTGTTAATGTTAGAATGAAAATTAAAATTATAATAGTTTTGTTTTTGTCAATTTGTTTTAATTCACTATCACAAATTACGTTTTTTCCAGTTTCACCCACAGGAATACCATATAATATTATTGTTTCCGAAGTTTTGATTGATAATAACAATCTGACAAACAACTCACAAATTGCAGTTTTCGATGATAGTTTATGCGTTGGAGTAGTAAACTATTCCGGACAAGCCAACACTCAATTGGTTGCGTGGCAGGGAGATGTTTCGCAGCAATTAGCAGGGTTCACTGCCGGAGCTCAAATGATTTTTAAAATCCTGACAGTTATTAATAATGACAGCCTGATTATAGATGCAAGTGCAAGTTTTATTCAAGGAAATGGCACATTTGGTTTTGGAACATACTCTGTTGTCGAGCTTAATGCAAATTCGGGCGTTGTTTCAACGCAAAATATATTAATTCAGAATGACAATTGTTTTACTGTATTTCCAAATCCATTTAATGAAAATCTCAGTATATATTTTGATTTAGATATCAGTGAAAGCTATAAAATTTCAATTTATGATATTTCAGGAAAAGTAATTCAAAGTTTCTCAAATGATTTCAATATGCAGAGAGCAGAAGAATTTTTTTGGGATTGCAAAAATACTAATGGACAAACTATTAAAAACGGTTTGTATTTGATTAACTTACAGACGAATAAAAAAAATTGTGTTAGAAAGATACTCAAAAAATTATAAGATTATGAAAAAATATTTATCCATTTTGATACTTATATTGTTTGCTTCACATGCAAATGCACAAAATAATGCAATAGCCTTCGATGGTAATGGTGATTATGCTGAGATTGCTCATAGTAATGATTTTAATCTCACAAATGAAATAACCTTTGAGGTATGGATTAAACCTCAATCAATGACCAATTGTCCGATTTTAAGTAAAAACAATATATATTGGTTGCATTGGGATTATGACTATGAATACTCTATTGGAAAAGGATTTCAGATAAACTTAGCTGGAACTAGTTCAGGTTGGTGGGAATTTGAGTACAACATTGAATATGGAAATTGGTATCATATTGCATGGACATATTCTAACAATATTCTTAAATCTTATGTTAATGGTGTTATCACTCGTCAGGCTACTGTAAGCAATACATTATCCACAAATTCCTCCGATTTAATAATAGACAATTAGAAAATTCACAGCGTTTTAATGGAACTATAGACGAAATGAGAATATGGAATTATTCAAGAAACCAAACTGAGATTCAATCAACCATGAATAGCGAATTGTATGGCAATGAAATAGGCTTAGTTGGATATTGGAAATTTAATGAGCAATTGGGGCTTATAGCATATGATGCTACATCGAATTCTAATAATGCCAACTTATCAGGTGATGCAAGTTTTGTTAGTTCATCAGCTCCTGTTAATCAAATAACGACACAAAATAATGCAATAGCCTTCGATGGTAGTGGAGATTATATTGAGATTCCGTACAGTAACAATTGGGAATTTGGTACCGACGATTTTACAATTGCTTTTTGGATGACTCTCGACAATCTATCATTGGTTCATGATGGATTATTTGGGAGAAACGATTTTCAATGGATAGCAATGGAATATAATCACGATAGTGACCATCGTTTAAATCTTTGGATTGATGACAATGGTTCGGGATGGCAATTAAATAATGTAAAACCTTCAAAAACGGATTGGATTATTGATACATGGTATCATATTGCTGTGGTCAGAACAGGAAATTTGATAAAGATTTTTATTGATGGTATAGAATACACCAGCAATAGCTACACATATCAAGTTCAAAACCCATCTTCGATTCCTATATATTTTGGCAGGAGCCAGTTGTCGAACCGAAATCACAATGGTAAAATTGATGATATCAGAATCTATAATATAGCCCACAACGAGATTGAACTTCAAAACATAATTAACAATGAGCTTACAGGAAACGAAATTGGATTGTTAGGATATTGGAATTGTAACGAAACCTCAGGAAATATTGCCTACGACCAGTCAACCTTTAATAATTATGCAACTTTATATGGAGATGCAGCATTTGTAAGCTCAAATTCGCCGCTTACACCTCCAAATGGGAATATGCCATTTTCTCCTGTTAGCCCAACAGGGATACCGTATAATATTGTAATTACAAATTTATTGATTGATGGAATGCAGCCAGGTATTGGTTCGCAAATCGGAGTTTTCGACGACACCTTATGTGTTGGTGCTATCACTTATTCGAATAGCGGAAATATGCAACTTATTGCATGGCAGGGCGACCAAAATCAAAATCTTGCTGGTTTTACTCCAGGCGATACCATGATTTTTAAACTCTACACAAATTGGTATTCGAACATCGAAATTTTTGAAGCTGTGCCAACTTATGTTCAAGGAAACGGAACTTTCGGAAATGGTTCGTTTGCTGTTGTAGACCTAAATATTTCAACAGGGCTTTCACCAGATGTTAGTATTTCAGATACTTTGTTGAATTTTAATGCTTTAGAAATAAATACTAGCCTTAATGATACAGTAATTATCACGAACAATGGAAATGCTAATCTTCAAATATTGAATATTTCGACCAGTTTATCAGATTTTACAACAAATGTTTTTTCCGGATTTTTGCTTCCGGGACAATCAGATACAATAATTGTAACTTTCACTCCTACGAGTGTTGCAATCTATCAGGAAACATTGACAATTGAAACCGATCATCCTACCCAAAGTATTATTGAAATAGAACTTTATGGTACAGGTCTGCCAACTGCAACTCCACAAATATCGGTAACTCCATCATATTTGAATTTTGGAAATATTGCAGTAAATACCAGTGTTTCGCTAAATATTAATGTAAATAATTCCGGTAATGGCGATCTTTCTGTAACAAATATTACAAGTTCAAATTCAGCATTTTCAGTAATCGGAAATACTTTCTTCACTTTAGGACAAAATGGAAATCAGGATGTCGAAATCCAATTTTCACCAACAAGCTTAGGAGTTTTTTCAGGTTCAGTAACAGTTTTCTCTAATGATGGAGATATATCAATTCCAATTGGTGGAATTGTTACAGATGGACATTTTACATCTGTTCAACCTACAGGATTGCCTTATAATATTATTGTTCAAAATGCAGAAGTTCAAGGTTTTAATATAGAAATTGGAGATGAAATTGCTGCTTTTGATGATACACTTTGTGTAGGAGTTAGTAATTCGGCAAATGGAAAATCGGCTAGTTTTGATGGGAGTGGAGATTATATTGAAATACCTGATGACTCCAATTGGGATTTTGGTAGTGGCGATTTCTCCGTTTCGCTTTGGGCTAATCCATCATCTTTTTCATCAAATAATACCTACATCGAAATTGGACATTGGTCAAATTCCTTTATTATTAGGCAAAATAGCTCTAGTAGCTTATATGTTTATATGTGGAACTCATCTTATTCATATTCATATAATCCTTCACTAAATCAATGGTTTCATATTACAGTTCGGAGAATGAATGGTATATTAAATTTGTTTATAAATGGGAATCAAATTGGTAACAGTTACAATTGTACTCATAATTTCCAGCCAAGTAATGTTGTCCGAATAGGCTCTTCTGTACATACATCCGGACAGTATTTCAACGGAAATATAGATGAAGTTAGGATTTGGAATTATGCACGTTCTCAAACCGAAATACAATCGGACATGAATAATAAACTTCTCGGCAACGAATCCGGACTTGTTGGATATTGGAATTTTGACAATAATTCGGCTAATGATTTGACTTCAAACGGAAACCACGGAACTTTTTATGGAAATACATATATTGAAAACGAGAGTCCAATTTCTGCAGACCACAATATTGTAGCCTGGCAAGAAGATTTGAACCAGTCTTTGACAGGTTTCACTATTGGCGATACCATGAATTTTAAAATATGGACAAATATTTATAATACTGATGTTGAAGTAGATGCACAAGCAGTTTACATTATTGGAGATGGTACTTTTGGCTTTGGACAATATTCTGTTTTAAACCTTAGTGGAGATGCCGGAATTGAGCCCGACATTTCAGTATCAAGCAATTATGTTTATGTTGGACAGGTTGAAATGAATCAATCTGTTACCGCAGATATCGTTATTTATAATAATGGAAATGCTCTTTTAGAAGTTGATCTTTCAGATAATTCTGATTCTTATACTCACAATATTTCTAATGCTTTGATTAATGCAGGAGATTCATTAATTGTTTCAATAACATTTTCTCCAACTTTTGCAGGAAATCATTCCGGAGTTCTGACAATTTTGAGCGATGATCCTGATACATACGAAATTCCAGTTTCGCTTGATGGTTTTGCTCTTCCTGTAGGAATTGCAAATGGAACAGTTTCTACAACTGAACTAAATTTTGGGAATGTAAACTTGAACGATACAGCCACTTTAAGTTTTAATGTTATAAATATTGGAACAGCACCTTTACAAATTAGCAGCATCACTTCAATAAATGGAGCTTTCACTATCAACCCTACAAGCTTCAGTCTTCAAAATACCAACGATAATCAGGAAGTATTTATAAACTTTGTCCCGACTACTGTTCAAGCATATAATTCAACAATTACAATTTCAACTAATGCCGGAAATCTTACTCTTTCTGCAAATGGCCTGGGATTTGATGGATATTTTGTTCCAGTAGTTTCAACTGGTTTACCTTATACAATTGTAATTCAAAATACAAACCTGACAGAATTTTGGGAAGTTGGAGATGAAATTGCAGTTTTTGATGATACAATTTGTGTAGGAGTTGTGGCAATTAGCTCTTTGACAGGAAATATTCAACTTACTGCATGGCAAGCTGATCCTACTTTGAATCTTGCAGGATTTACTTCCGGCGATACTATGCAATTTAAATCATGGACAGAAATAAATGGATTCCCGTGTGAGTTTAATGCAAATGCAACTTATATTCTCGGTGATGGAACATTTGGATATGGTCAGTATTCTGTTGTTGAATTAAGTTTTATTACTCCAGAAATTTCAGTTAACCCCATGGAGTTTTTTGTTGCTCTTGATGAACCGGATTCATCCTTAGAAACACTTTCAATAACTAATTCTGGAATTGTTGAACTTGATTATAATATTTCCCATACTCATAATAATGATAATATTATTGGAAATTCTTTATTATTGGACGGAGATAATGACTATTTATCAGTTTCTAGTCAATATAATAATTTGGACCAAACAACACTTGAAGCATGGATTTATCCCATGGGGTTAAGTGGACACCAATGGATATTTAGTAATGGAAGGGATTGTTGCACGCCTAATGGAGGATTTAATTTTTATTATAATGGTGCAAATCTATATTGTTCTGTTTGGAGAAGTAGTGACAACCAAATGATTAGTATTAATGCACCTAATGTAATTACACAAAATGAGTGGCAACATGTATCAATGAAATACGATGGTTTTCAGCTATTTCTATATGTTAATGGTAATGAAGTAATCTCTTCAATTGTTTATTCTCAATCATCAATACTTAACGGATCAAATAGCTTGCATATGGGTGTACTAGCTTATTCAGTCCCTACTTACTATGATTACTATGGAATGATTGATGAAGTTAGAATTTGGGATATTGCTCGAACAGAAAGTGAGATCGCAGATAACTATACAAAATCTTTATCTGGAAATGAGCTTGGATTGCTTGGCTATTGGAATTTTGATGATACTACTACAACTGATTTAACTGTGAATGGCAATAATGGTATTTTGAATGGTGATGCAAGTATCACTGAAATAAATGCACCTATAGTAAATTGGCTCTCCATTTCAAACCTAACTGGTATTGTACCTCCTTTAGGAACAACCAATATTATGCTTGATATTAATTCAACTGGATTGATTGATGGATTGTATGAAACAGAATTGGTTATTGATAACAATACTCTACATAATTCACCAGTAATTATTCCTATATCGCTAAATGTAACAGGAAATGCTCAAATTGCAGCAAGTCCTGACAATCTTATATTTAGTGAAATTATTGTTGGCGAAACGGAAACTTTAAGTATTCAGATTCAAAATATCGGAACAGATGTATTACATATCGACTCTGTTTTCAACTCACCAGCACAATTCCAGCTAACCAATTTAATCGCTTTTCCAGATAGTATATCTCCTTTAGCTTATGCAACACTTGAAGTAACATTTGCTCCAATTTCCGATGGTTTGTTTTTAGATACTTTATATATATTGTCGGATGCCTCAAATTTTGACACATTACTCATTACTCTATTGGGAACCGGTTTGACACCACCAAATATTGAAGTTCAAAATACATCTTGGACTGATACTTTAACTTCTGGTATTATCGAAACCGATACATTTTATATTGCAAATAGTGGACAAGCCAATTTGGTTTTTTCAATTAATAATACAATTTCGTGGCTGTCATTAATCCCAAGTTCAGGCTCAGTACCTGTGAACGACAGTTTAGCAATTGTTCTAAATATTTCAACAATAGGAGTTTATGCTGGGGTTTATACAAATTCGTTCAGTATTATTTCAAACGACCTTACAAATCCTGAAATTATTTTCAATCTTGATCTAAATGTTCTCGGTTCGCCTGAATTGACAGTTGTTGATAATATCAATTTTGGAACAGTGGACGTTGGCACAACTGGAAATTATTCTTTAATTCTTGAAAATTCTGGGACAGACACATTATTTATTGACTCCATTGAATTGTCGTCACTATATTTTGCTAATAGCGGACAAAATAGTTTTTTCATACTACCAGGACAGACTGATACTCTTCCACTTGAGTTTAGCCCAAGTTTGAGCATATTGTATTCAGGAATTTTAACTGTTTATTCAAATGCAAGTAATATTCCTGTCAAGCAAATTGTATTGCAGGGAATGGGTAATCTTCCTCAAGATATTTCACTCTTACCCGATTCAATAAATATTACAATGACTTCGGGTTCTGCTCAATCTCAAAATATTACCATATCTAATGATGGTGGACAAGATTTGAACTACAGCATTTCCATTGATAATCCTGCAAAATCGGCATTAAGTTTAGATGGAACCGGCGATTATCTGAATATAATAAATACTGCTAGCCTAAATCCCGACACTGCAATTACCATTGAAGCTTGGATTTATCCAAATGATGATAATCAGGAGTTTATAGTTGCAAAAGAATATTCGTCAGTTGGGACATACCGGCTTTGGATAAACGAAGATGGAAAATACCAATTTACATTAAACAATAGTAAAACAGTTGTTTCCAGTTCGCTTGCTACAATTGGAAATTGGACTCATATTGCTGCAAGTTGCGATGGTAGCAAAATGCAAATTTTCATTAATGGAATTCTTGATGCAGAATTAATTTGGTATCCATTCACAATTAGTGCAAATACTGCAAATTTGAGAATTGGTCGTTCTCATTTGAATGAATATTTTGATGGTTATATCGACGAACTCCGAATTTGGGATGTAGCTCGCAACGAATCTGAAATTCAATCAGTTATGAATCAATCATTGCTTGGCACCGAAACTGGTTTAGTTTTATATTATAAATTTGATGAAAGCTCTGGCAATATTGCAATTGATGAAAGTTCAAATTCTAATAATGGAACTTTCTATGGAAATTCGAGCAGGACAAATTCAGGAATTAATTTTAATAACTTTTTATCACTTTCGTCGAATTCAGGAACTGTAGGTGCAATGTCCTCGCAAACAATTTCAGCAGATTTTGATGCAAATAATCTTATTGCAAATATTTTTGAGCAAAACATAAATGTTTCTTCAAACGATCCTGATGAACCCTTACTGACAATACCTGTTTCATTAAATGTTACCGGATTAAGTTCAATTAGTGCTTCTACTTTAGCTTTGAATTTTGCAAATACCTACATTGGACAAAGCGATACTTTGGCGTTTACGGTCAGTAACAATGGAGCTGAAAGAATAATTATTGGTTCATGGAATTTTAGCAATAACGATTTTTCTGTGTCTCTGCCTTATACAGAAATTTATCCATTATCTGAAAAAAATGTTGAAATTTATTTTTCTCCATCAAGTTCCGGTGTAATTTCTGAAACCTTAAGTTTGATGAGTGATGCAGCAAATATTCCAAATTTAGAAATCAGTTTAAATGGTTTAGGACTTGATCCTCCAATAGTTTCTGTCGATACATCCATGTTTTCCAGTGTCCTGAATTGGGGAAATTCTGAAACGCAATATTTAACAATCTATAATTCTGGAGACGGAGCTATGAACTGGGATCTTGCAGGATTCGATTCAAATTGGCTCACTTTATCTGATACAATTGGAGTTGTCCCGGCTCACGATTCTGTTATAGTTAGTCTTGATTTTAATGGTACGAACGATGGAGGAACTTATACTTCAAATCTTCTTTTGAATACAAATGACTATACAAATCCTCAGCTGAACATTTCCGTTTCATTAGAAATAAATGGCGCTCTGTTTTCTATTGATGTAAATCAATTATCAAACTATGTAACATTTGAGGAATTTAAAACCGACACCTTCATAATTTTAAATACGGGAATAGGACCTTTAGATTTCACACTTAGCGAAAGTGTCGCTTGGCTTAGTTTGAATAGCTATTCTGGAACAATTCCTATTGGCGAAAACGATACAATTATTGTAACATATGATGGTAATTTTGCACACGGAACTTATATTACAAATATTGATTTTATTACAAACGATCCTTCAAATCTGACATTCAATCTTCCTGTTTCTTTAGAGATTTTACATGCAACATTAGTTTCGATTCCGAGTACTTTGAATTTTGGATATGCTGTAAAAGATATTGGAGAAACTTTAAATTTTACACTTCTAAATAATGGAAATGTTGATATAACAATTGATAGTTTATATTCTGTAGCCCCTTTCTCGCCTGATGCCAATTATGCCGGATTTTTTCTTGCCGCAGGTAGCTCAATTGATATTCCAATTTTCTTTATGCCGGCAGCACTTTTAACTTACAGCGAATTGCTCACAGTTGAAACCTCTGTTGGAATTTTCAATTTTCCTCTCGAAGGAATAGGGGAGCAGGCTCAGGCAGCTTGGTCGTATTCCTGGTCCGATTGGGATTTTGGCCTCGTAGATATAATGGCTGGAGCTACCAAAAACCTCGTAATTTACAATACTGGAAATATTCCATTTACTATGGATGACTGGAATTTGTCGAATGATATTTTTACTATTTCTGATACAATTTTCACAATTGGAGTTGGTCAATCCAAAACCATTGAAGTTGGTTTTAATCCTGACACTGTGGGTATTTTCGAAGGTGTTATTTTATGGACTGTAAATTCTATTGGCACTAAAGAACTTTTACTTGACGGTAGAGGATTTTATTTGTCTCAGGCTCCAATTTTGACTTATGTTGACGATATTGATTATGGTGGTACAAATGGAGTTTATCCTCTCATTGGAAATACTTCTCAATATTTTGAATATAAAGTGATTTATACTGATGCCGATAATAATCCACCAATGATAGGTTATCCAATTGTTGGAATTGATAAAAATGGCGATGCCGATTTTCTCGATTCGGGCGAAGATGAAATTCTGATGTATGAAGTTGATGCAAGCGATAATACTTATACTGATGGAAAAACATATTCTTTTGTAACAACCTTACCATTAAATCAACTCTTGGGCTATTCATTTTTTGCCTACGATTCTCTCGGAAATCAATCAATTGGAGAAGGAGTGAATTATCGTTCCGATCCACTTGTCAGCAACGATATGCTTGATATTTCAATATATGCAAACGATATAAATTTCTCGGATTTGACACCGGCAGTTGGCCAGGAAATCACAATTACTGCAACTGTTCATAACAATTCCGATTATCCGGCTTCAAACATTAGTGTTAAATTTTATGAAGAAGATTCATTCTTGGTTGAATTATTCATACCTTATCTTTCAGGGCAATCTCAATCAAATGTTTCTATCAATCATGTTTTCCCTATTGATGAATATTATCCAATAAAAGTAGTTATTGATGAACAAAACTTTTTAATAGAAGATAATGAATTAAACAATTTTGCTATCAGACCTGTTTTAGTTGGAGAATTTTCCATCCCCGGACAAATTGTAGTTACGGCAGGAATTACTCCATCAACTGTTTCGCCATGGGGAACCTTGCATTATTATGGTCATGCCGATTATGTTAATTCATACGATCCAAATTCAAATGTTGCCGGAGCATTAGTAACAATGACAGTTCCTGCTACAGGAATTACCTACACAAGCTACACAAATGCAAATGGAGATTTTGATATTTATTTTTCTGCTCCGGGAGATGTTGGAACCTATGCTGTGAATGCTACAGTTACAGATTTCACGCTTCTGGCAAATGCACCAACTGTTTACTTTACTGTTTTCGTACCAAACGAAATAATTTGGGGACCGGATCTCGCTATCACTTATTGGTGGGGAACAGATATTCATTGGACGAGCGAATGTCGTAGAATTGGAGAGCCGATTGATGTAACAGCCTATGTTACAAATATTGGAAATGTAACTGCATACCAAGTGTTTAATCATATTTTTCAAGATAATAATTTGATTTTTACAGAAACTTTCGATTCTATTCCTCCCGGAACAAATAAGGTAATTAATTTTACTGTAACTTACAACACTGTAGGATATCACTCAGTAAGTGTCGATATTGACCCGAATGATGTAATTGCTGAGCTTTCGGAATGGAATAATTATGGCTCAAAAACTAGATATATTTATCCGCTCGAAGCAGACTTAAATCCAAATGATATTTGGTTTAGCGACAATTCACCTCTCGAAGGGCAGCCCATAAATATGACTTTTTCCATCAGGAATTTGCAGTGTACTTATTCTGACATAACTGATGCAAATATTTATCATATTTACGGCACCGATACCACAAAATTAGCTACTTTGCCAGTTGACCAGATTTCAAGTTTTGGCTACGATTATTTATATCTATATAATCAGGTATTTACAGATCTTGGATGGCACTATATTTTAATTGAAGTAGATTCGGCAGATTTGGTAGTTGAAACCAACGAATTTAATAATTCATACATGGAAGGCTTTTATGTAGAACAAGCAATTGCAGACCTTACAATTTCCGATATTTCATTTTCAGCATATAATCCCGATATGGGAGATTTAATCAATTTTACTGCAACAGTTTGGAACAATGGAACTGCCGATGCCGATAGTTTTTATGTGAGATATTATATTGATGGCACACAACTTAGCGATTCTATCCTCATCGAACATCTGCCCTCATTTACCAATATATTAATTACCTCTGATCCGTGGTTGGTTGCGGACTGTGAGCATTTGGTTTCAGCAACTGTAGATGAAGATGACTTTATTCTTGAAACAAACGAATACAACAATTATACTGAAAGGCGTATCGGTTATGATTTTGTGCCGAGTTTATATCCATATTATTATTCGAGCAACATAAATGTACTTGTGGGTTCTACAGTTACTCTAAAATCCAGAATCTACAATAATGGAACATTTGATGCCGATACGGTATTTGTATCTTATCTGATTGATGGAGTTTTGGAACATTACGATGGAATTCCATTGATAAATCATCAAAGTTATTCAGGCTCGCAGGTTTTGCATACATTCCCCTTTACAGGCGATTATGTTGTGAAAATATGGGCAGATATGATTTATCCTGATTCTACGCGCTATTGCGAATGGGACGAAAATAACAACTGGACATATTTATATGTTCATGTCTATGGAGAGGATCCTGATTTAGAGGTACTCTCACAACATATTTCACCAACCGAATTGAATCCTGATCCCGACGAAGTGGTTAATATTTTTGGTTCATTTACTAACAACGGAAATGTTGCGACCGGACCATTTTATGTGCGTTTTTATGTAAATAGTGTTCAACTTGGAGATTCTGTCTATGTTTCAGGACTATTGGCACACGAAGATTCTACAGTAGCTTGTACTGACTCATTTTCCTCGCCACTTATTGGAACTCATGTTATTAGAGTTACGCTCGATGAAGTTGAGCAACAAGTTCAAGAATACAATGAATTGAATAATGAAGCCAGCCGGGCAATAATTGTTGGCGATGCTCCAGATATGATGTTCTCCGATGCTGGAGGAATTTGGCTATCGGACACATTCCCAGATATTGGCGACCAAATTATTATTAACGGAGTGGTTGAAAATAATGGTGGAGCTACCGGAACGGCAAATCTTAATTATTATGTAATTTACGATTTAGACACAACATGGATTACGACTGTTCAATTTATTGCAGCACCATACGATTCCATTGATGTACCAATTAATTGGAATGTTACAGTTCCTTACGGAAGAATATATTTGACAATAACAAATTGCACTCCCGATGAATTTAATACTTTCAATAATACAGAATATCTTGATTTTGGAACACCACTTCCATCTATAATTGCTGATATATCGTCTTCCTCAAATGCTATTTGTCTTGGGGATACAGTTCAGTTAAGTGCATCTGCCAGCGGTGGCTCAGGTTCATTTTTATACTCCTGGACTTCTTCTCCGGCAGGTTTTTCCAGCACCAGTCAAAATATTACTGTTGTTCCAAATGTTTCTACCACATATTCAGTTTTGGTGGATGATGGTTATCACACAACAACTGCTTCATTTTATGTAAATGTAAGCAATGTAATTGTCAATCTTGGTAGCGACATTAGCCTTTGTGATGGCGAAACTGCCACTTTAGATCCAGGCTATTATGCATCATTTTTGTGGTCAGATTCTTCAATAAGTCAAACAATTGTAGTTTCAGATAATGGTAATTATTCAGTTACAGTTACTGACGGATTTGGTTGTACCGATTCCGATGGAATAAATATTTATGTTTATCCTAATCCGGAAATTGATTTGGGTGCAGATACTACAATTTGTGAAGGCTCTGTTCTAACTCTAAACCCTGGGAATTTTACAAGTTATTTATGGACTACACAAGAAACAACACAAACTATTGATATTGCAGATGCCGGCATTTTTAGCGTTTTTGTTACCGATATAAATGGATGTACAGCATCTGATATTATAGAACTTAGTGTTATTCCTCTTTCTGTTTATTTAGGCTCAGATACAAGTGTTTGCGAAGCTGAGAATGTAATTTTAGATGCGGGAGTATTTTCAAGTTATTTATGGTCAACTCAAGAAACAACACAAACAATTTCTGCAATCTTTCCGGGAGTTTATAGTCTCACAGTTACTGATACTACAGGCTGCTCAAACTCCGATGAAATTATTATAACAGTTAATTCTTTGCCTGCTGTTGATTTGGGTGCAAATGTAGAATTGTGTGAAGGCGAGTTTGCAATACTTTCCGGAGGTCAGTTTGCAAATTATTTATGGTCTGAGGGCGGAACAAATCAGACAATAAGCGTGAATGAAGCAGATATGTATTTCCTAACGGTTACAGATGGTTTTGCTTGTGAAAATGTTGATAGTGTTGAAGTTTTTGTAAATCCATTGCCTGATCTATATCTTGGAGAAGATATTGAAATTTGCAATGGTTCAGCAGCAACAATTGATGCAGGTGTTTTCGATTCATATTTATGGTCAAATCAAGAAACAACTCAAACCATTGATGTCCAATTGGCTGGAACATATTTTGTTGTTGTAAGCGATACCAATGACTGCGAAGCAAGTGATACTATAATGGTCAGCTCAGTTTCAGTAATTGTAGATCTTGGTGCAGATACAACAATTTGTCAGGGAGAATCCGTAGTCTTAGATGCCGGTATTTATCAGGACTATCTCTGGTCAAATCAGGAAACAACACAATCTATAGCAGTTTCAGTAACAGGAACATATAGTTTAACAATTAGCGATACTTCAGGATGCTCAGTATCAGATGAAATAATTATTACGGTGAATCCTTTGCCTGCGGTTGATTTAGGCAATGATCTTGATATTTGCGAAGGCTCATTTGCCACACTCAATGGTGGACAATTTGCGAGCTATCTTTGGTCTGATGGCGGAACCGACCAAACAATAACAGTAAATGAAACAGATACCTACTATCTGACCGTAAGTGATGGTTTTGCTTGTACGAATAATGATAGCGTGGAAGTTTTTGTTCATGCTTTACCAATAGTAAATCTTGGTGCAGATATTGAAATTTGTGAAGCTTCATATGAAACCCTTGATGCAGGAGTTTTTGATACATACCTCTGGTCAACACAGGAAACCACTCAAACAATTGATGTAGAAATTGCAGGGACATTTATTGTATTTGTTACAGATACAAATGCTTGTACTAACTCCGACACAATTATTGTCAGTATAATTCCGCTCTCGGTAGATCTTGGCAATGATATTGAAGCTTGCGATGGAATATTTATTAATTTAAATGCCGGTGTTTATTCAAGTTATTTATGGTCAACTCAAGAAACAACACAAGAAATCGTAGTAAATACCTCCGGAATTTATAGTCTCACAGTTACAGATACAACAGCTTGTTCAAATTCTGATGATATAGAAATTGTTTTGAATCCTCTTCCAAATGTAAATCTTGGTAATGATCTAACTGTTTGTGAAGGAGATAATGTTACATTATCAGGCGGACAGTTTGCTACATATTTTTGGTCAAACGGATCTACTCAACAAAGCTTAACAACAAACATAACCGGAACCTATTACCTTACAGTAACAGATGGAAACGGCTGTTTGAATTATGATAATATTAGCGTATTTACTAATCCTCTGCCAAATGTCAGTTTTGCCGGATTACAAGCAAGCTATTGTCCATACGAATTAGGAGATTCATTGTTTGGAAATCCTGTGGGTGGAAGCTTTTCAGGTCCAGCAATTTTTGGCGATTATTTTTATCCTCCCGGAACAAACCCTGGAATTTATGAAATAATATATTCATACACTGACATTTATAATTGTACAAATTCAGATACTCAATCTGTTGAAATTTTCAGTTTGCCAAATGTTAGTTTCACCGGACTTAGTTCATTATATTTTGATAATGATCCACAAGATACTCTTATAGGTTCACCATCAGGGGGAATATTTAATGGTTCTGGAATGTCGAGCAATGTTTTTAGTCCGGCTTCATCGGGTGTTGGATATTTCACAATTTCTTACGTATATGCAGATTCAAATACCTGTATTTCAACTGCTGTACAATCTGTTACAGTAACTTCTGCTTTTTCACTCGATGGGCAATTACATTACGATAACCTAAATTTAACGGCTATGCCAAATTCAAAAGTTTATTTATTTGATAATTTGGGGATTGTATTAGATTCTTCACAAACTGGTACAGATGGTGAATTTGTATTTGATCAGCTTATAAATGGAAATTATAGTTTGACGGCTTCAACTGAATTGCCTTTTGGCGGAATAAATGCTACTGACGCTCTTCTAATTCAACGACATATTGTTTACATTGAATTATTGGATGGATTAAAATTAGAAGCAGCAGATGTTAACCTGAGTTCAACCATAAGTAGCTTAGATGCTCTTCTTGTTTTAAGACGCACAGTTGGATATATTTCCTCATTTGATGCCGGCGATTGGATTTTCGAAAATCCGGAGATAATAATTAACAATGCTGATTTTACTGAAGATTTTGCAGGTTTATGCCTTGGAGATGTTAATGCCTCAAATACTTATTCTTCTTCAAAAAATCTTGAGTCAAGTTTAACTTTAATAAATGACAGGACAATAAATGTTTCTGTTGGAGAATATTTCGATTTGCCGATAAGTAGCACAAATAGCCTGGATTTGGGAGCTTTCACTTTGATATTGTCATATTCCGGCAAACTTTGTGAAGTTGTTGAAATTAGCTCAAAAGCAGAAGGAATGTTATATAATGTAGTTGAAAATGAAATAAGAATTGCTTGGAGTAATGCATTTCCAATTCATTTCAATGAAAATGAAGAAATTCTTTCAATAAAAATGCTAAGAACAGAAAACACCGAAAGTGAACCAAGAATTAATCTTAGTTATGAAAGTGAATTTGCAGATGAAAATGCGACGGTGCTTCAAGGAATTGCGATTTCCGTTCCTTCGATAAAAACTGTAGGTCTGAATTCAGAATTTTCACTCAGCCATAATTGTCCGAATCCATTCAGTAATATTACAAACATTAAGTATGAATTGCCCGAATTTGCTCATGTTAAATTAGTTGTTCAAAATATGCTGGGTGAGCAAATAGCAATAATTGTTAATGAAGAACAGCAAATTGGAAAATATGAAGTTGAATTTGATGGTTCATCATATGCTTCAGGCATTTATTTATACAAAATTTATGTTGAAGGTGAAAGCAATAATTATTCTGAAACTAAAAAAATGAATATATTTAGGTAATACATTTAAACACATAAGTTTATATAAGATATAAAGTGAATTAATAAATAAAAAATATATACCATGAAAAAATTATTTTCATTAGTTGCTTCCATAATAATGTTCACAACATTTTCATATTCTCAAGCTTTTTTTAAAGCCGATTCTGTTATTGCAAATGTTGGCGATAGTGTGATTGTCAGTATCGATGTAGGTAATATTTCGAATGTTGGTTCAATGACTTTATATTTAGAGTTCGATCAAAATGTATTGTCGTGGGGAAGAGCCCTGAATTGGAACAATGAATTGCTAAACGGACAACATCTTGCAAATGCAAACAATGGAGTTGTAGCAATTTCCTGGGCTTCATTAAGTGGAATTAATATTACAAATGGAAAATTGCTTGACTTGAAGTTTCTTTTCAACGGGCAAAATTCGCCTATCGAATTTTCATCAAATTGTGAAATTACCGATTCCATTGGAAACTTGATTCTTCCGACACCAAATTATATTGATGGTTATGTGTCAGTTGGAATTGATGTTAGCATAATGTCTTTTTTTCCAACCATTTGCCTTGGCGACAGTATTCAGCTTGGAACAACCGTTTATGGTGGATTTGGAAACTATACATATACTTGGGCATCCGAACCTGTAGGATTTGTTTCTGCTGTTCCACATCCATATGTGTCACCTTTAGTTACAACAACTTATTCTGTTACAGTGAGCGATGGAACTAATACGGGAAATTCATCTTTAACAATTAGTATTTTTTCAGAAGGAATTCCTTCACAAGTTAGTAATATGCTTCCTTCAGATAGTGCAACAACTTTATCAATGCCAATAAATCTTTCATGGATGCCTGCAAACAATGCTACTTTGTACGATATTTATATTTGGGAAGTTGGTGGAAGCATTTCGCAGTTTCCAGAATTTCCTGACCAAAGTCTTATAAATATGTCATTAAATAACCAAGTTGAGTATGGTAGTTCATACAATTGGCAGGTAGTTTCAAAAAATCAGTGCTTTGAGGTAGCAGGACCCATTCAAAACTTCACTCTTAGAAATCTACCTGATATAGTTGTAAATAATATTCAAACCTCACCGTCTATTTTTTCAGGACAAGATTTGGCTGTTGAATGGGAAGTGAAAAATATAGGTTTAGGTGGTTCATTATCACAAACTTGGAACGATGCCGTTTATCTTTCAAATGATACTGTTTTAAGTTCGGATGATACTGAACTTGGTAGAATTCAGAATGTTAGTGCATTAGATACTAATGAAAGTTATATACAAAATCAATTGTTTTATATTCCTGCCACTATTTTCGGTGAATATTATATTATTGTTTATACTGATGTTTCAAATCATTTGCTGGAAAGCAACAACAATAATAATGAATCATTTGATATATCTGCAGCAGTCTTGACAATCACACTTCCACCCAAATCAGATTTAGTTGTAAATTCAGTTGGAATACCAAACTCAGTTTTTTCAGGAAATACAATTAATGTAAACTACTTTGTAGAAAATTCTGGTTTTGCAAATGCAATTGGTGAGAATAGACATGTCAGCTCATACTATATATACCAATTAGCAAATTGCTCTTACTACGAACATCATTGGTATGACGGCATATATATATCTACTGATTCAATTTTTAATTCAAATAATAGTACTCTTTTAAATTCCAACTATATTGGCTTTAGATATGAAGAATTTAGTATTCCTGCAAACTGCGATGTCTATTCCGATTGGTATAGTTTTCCTGACTATCTTCCGGTAGATAGTATTTATAATCAAATTGCGCAGGTGAATATTCCACATTCATATTATGGAGATTATTTTATCCATGTAATTACAGATTATAATGGAAAAGCCGAAGAATTAGACAATACCAACAATTTAAGGACAAGCAATAAAATTAGTGTAACATTAACTCCTCCACCAAATCTGGTTGTTAATAGTATTTCAGCTCCGGCAAGTGCAAATTCAGGCTCACAAATTACGGTCAATTGGCAAGGGAAAAACGTTGGAGCAAATGCCCCGGTTGAAGATTTATGGAAGGATAAAATATACCTTTCAACATTAGATACTTTCAATTATGAATTTGTTGATGAAGTTGACTCGAAATATATTTTTGGAGGAAATGATTTGTTGCCAGATTCTACTTATTCTGAATCATTCACATTTTCATTACCTCATGGAATTTCTGGACAATATTATATTTATATTCACACAGATTGTGACAATCAGGTTTTTGAATATACTTATGATAATGATAATATTTCGAGATTAGATATTCCAATTAATGTTAGCCTTACACCGTATGCCGATTTAATTGTTCAAGATGTTCAATTGCCAGCAAATATAGTAGCTGGAACCGCAACCCAAGTAACATATACAATTAAAAATCAAGGAATTGGAACTGCCATAAGTTCTTGGAGTGATAGACTTTACATCTCATCAAGCCTTCAATGGAATCCGGGATGGGCACAATCTTTAGTAACTGCATCGCATTTTACAAATCTGGATACAGGGCAAACTTATACTACTACTGTAACTTTTACAATGCCTTTAAATATTATAGGAAACCACTATCTTTTTGTTTATACTGATGTTTATGACAATATTTTTGAGTATTTGTATGAAGGTAATAATGTTGGTGTTTCTGCAGTATTTGGCGATGTTGATACAAGTAGTAGTGGTAGTGGTACTGTATATACACCAGACACAACTTATTCCGACTTGATTGTAACAAATTTAACTAGTCCTGCAACTGCTTATTCGGGACTTCCAATGACTTATTCATGGGAAGTTACTAATAATGGAAATTATCAAACAAGCTCAACTTATTGGTATGATAGATTTTATTTATCGAGCGATAATGTTTATAGTAATGATGATATTTATTTAGGACAAAAAGTATATAATGGTATGATGTTGCCTACAACTTCATATTCCTCAAATTGGAGTTTAACAATTCCTCATGGATTATCCGGTTCTTACTATTTACTTTTTTATACTGATTACTACGATCATAATAATGAAGATACATTATTTTATAATAACAAAACTGAAAATACAATAAATATCATTTTATCTGATCCACCCGATTTGGTAGTCGATAATTTTACTATTCCTACTAATCTTATTGCAGGTCAGCAAATTACTGTTCCATTTACGATAACGAATCAAGGTAGTGGAGTAACAGTTGAGAATTCATGGACGGAAGGGTTTTATTTAAGTTCATCGAATGATTTGAGTTATGGGAATCATTCTATAACCTCCTATAATCACAGTGGTGCATTAGTTTCAGGAGCCTCATATTCGGGTAGTATAACTATGAATATTCCTTCAGGAATTTCAGGAAATTACTTTTTTATAATAAAAACGAATAAATATAATAATGTTTATGAACATAATAATGGAGGAAATAATATTTTATATCAAGCTGTTTCAATTTCAACCCCGGACCCATCTGACTTAATTGTTACTTCTGTTTCGATGCCTGATAGTGTTGATTTAGGTCAAAATTTAGATATAAATTATACAATTAAAAATGTTGGTACGCACGTTGCTACTGGCTTTTTGCGTGATGCACTCTATTTTTCGTCAGATAATACCTATGATGGCTCTGTGGACAGAATGCTCGGAATGAAAGATAAAAATATCACTCTAAATCCGGGAGATTCTATAACAGACATAATTTCGGGAAAAACCCCAGGAGTAACCCCTGGTGGATATTATAATATTGGAAGAACTAATATCTTAAATCAGGTTTATGAATCGGATTATTTAAATAATAAATTGATTTCTCAGGATACAGTTGTTCTTTCAATAAATGAATTATTTTTAGATATAAGCGAAACAAATACCCTCGATATTGGCGATATACTATATTATAAGGTAAATGTTGCTAACGACCTTGATCTTTTAATAAGTCTTACAAGTAATCAAAGTAATGGTTCAAATGAAGTATATGTTGCATTTGGTCGTGTCCCTTCACTAAGCGATTTCGATTATATGTTTGAGACCCCACAGGCTGTAAATCAGCAAGTTTTAGTTCCATCAACACAAGCAGGCGATTATTATATTTTGATTAAAACTCCAACAAATTTCTACGGATTTCAGGAAATTGCTATTCTTGCTGAAGCTTTGCCATTTAGCATTTTGAGTATTTCTCCCGATACTGTTGGGCAAGGAATTGTTAGTAGTAGAATTAAAGGAGCAGGATTTACATCTCAAACTTCATTTACGCTAATAGATACTTTAGATAATATTGTTAATACTGCTGTAATAAGTAGTTATGAAAATAGTATGAATCTTGAGGTACAATGGGATTTAGAAACAGTTCCTTTAGGTACTTATACTGTAAGGGCTATTGAAGATGCAGATACAGTTTTGGTTATTAATGGTTTAACTATTGAAGCTTCAAGCGGAATGTTAATTGATTATAACTCTGTTTCTCCAAATTTGGTTCGTGTAGGAAATAATGGCTCCTATGCTTTCTATTTTCAAAATGTTGGAAATGTCGATATTCCATTTTTTAAAGGTGATTTTACAATTCCGATTTCTACAACGGTTGTTAATTTGAATGTTTCAGATAAAATTTTCTCAATGAGCGATTTCATGGAAAATTATTCCCAAGATGTTGAGGATTGGATGGAGTATGCAAATTATAAATATGTTCCAATTTTTGGTAGAAATATTAAACCAGGCGAAATAGCCTCAGTAAGTTTAATTGTCAGTGGATTTTATTCAGCTGTTTTTCCAATCAGAATTAGAGCCAGAGCTTATACTTCTTCAGAATTTATTGAAACACAATTAGGGTTTGCCGAAGGATTACGGCAACAAATGTTAGGTGATCCTGCAAGTTTTGATGTTGATCAAAATACAGAAATGCTTTATTATCTAAGCGATAGAACAATCTGGAGAGACGAAATTATTTCAGCATATATTTCATCGGGATTTTTAACAAGCTTTGATACTACCGGATTTAATTGGAATTGCCTTGCTTGTTTATACGGTTATACAGGCGATTTTACCGGTGGAGGATATTCAGGAAGTTATACTTTTGATCCGGGTTTAAGTCCGGGAACAGATTCATATGTAAATGAAACATTCGGACAAGGAGAGGATTATCTATGGGAAATTAATAAATATCATGGAGGAGCAGGAATAAACCCTGGCTGGGATTTGGTTTCAGCCTCCGGAACAATCACAGTCACTTCAACAGCTCTAAATCCGTTTGTAGTTCGTATTGCTTCATTAGACTATTATAACAATCCCGACTATCTTGCGGGATGGTATCCGGCAGTTGATAAGTGTTGGCCAATTGCAATTGCAGATGGAGGTTTTGTTGGTTTTGACGTAAATAAGTTTGCAATTGATGTTTCTCGATTTACAACTTACAATATTCTTTATGGAGGTAGTTTTTCATTATCATTGTTTGGAACTGATTCGTTAGTGCTATGTTTTACTGCTCATGTTCCTCTTCCAGGAGAAACTGGGGTTCCAGGCGGACCTGGTGCTCCCGGAGAACCCGGTAGTCCGGGTGGACCTGGTGGTCCAGGTTCAGGAATAACTCCTCCTGGAGACGGCGGACCTGGTGGCGATGGCGGACCTGGTGTAAATCCTGGAGACATTGGACAGCCTGGTGGACCTGGCGGTCCTGGTGGACCCGGTGGTCCCGGACAACCTGGTGGTCCCGGCGGTCCTGGTGGACCTGGTGGTCCCGGTGGTCCCGGTTCAGGACCCGGTGGTCCTGGTGGACCTGGAGGTCCTGGTGGTCCAAGTGGACCCGGTGGTTCTGGTCCCGGTTCAACTGGTCCGAGTGGTCCAAGTGGACCTACTGGTCCAAGTAGCCCGGGTTCCGGTCCTGGTTCAGGACCCGGTTCTGGTCCAGGAGGTTCTAGTGGATCCGGTGGTCCAAGTGGTCCAGGGGGCAACGTTCCTTGTAGCTCTGATAATCTTGGTCAACAAATGTGTAATGACTTTTTTGATGCTGCCGGATGTGCTTGGGCATATTATGGATGTGGTGGTATGATTTTACTTGGATGTACTGGTGGTCCTATAGGTTGTTTAATAGGGGCAGCTGGATGTGGACTAGGTTTATATAACTGCCATACAGGAGGAAATAGTGTTACAAATACTTTAGGTTGTTTTACTAGTTTTGGTGATGCTGCACTTTGTGCCGGAAGGTATTTATGTAATGCAGTGGTAACATCTTGTGATCCGAACGATATTATCGGGCCAAAAGGATATGGTGATGGAAAATTTGTGTCAGTCAATGAAACCCTTCCTTTTACAATTAGATTTGAGAACGATTCTACTTTTGCAACAGCAGCAGCTCAACGTGTAGAAATTCGTCAAACTCTTGATGATAACCTTGATCCATTATCTTTCAGAGTAAGAGATTTTGGTTTTGGAATAGACTTTTTTGCTATAAATCAGAATATTGCTTCGTATTTTACAGTCATTGATATGCCTGATTCCTTGGGTTATGATGTTGAATTTACTGCAGGAGTTGATGTTGTAAGCAATGAACTTTTCTGGGTTTTTCAAGCAATTGATCCTTTAACAGGATTGCCTCCAACCGATGCTTTAACCGGTTTTCTGCCAATAAATGATACTTTAAGTTCTGGCGAAGGATTTGTAAGTTATATAATTGAACCAAAAAATTCTTCACAAACCGGCGATACAATTTTTGCAGAAGCAGAAATAGTTTTCGATATTAATCCTCCTATAAATACACCTGAGATTTTCAATATTATTGATGCTTATCCACCAGAGAGTTTTGTAGATTCTTTACCTATAGTGAGCGATACTACTACAATTATTTTAAACCTTATTGGGCAAGACGATAACAATGGTTCAGGTATAGCAAGTTTTAAATTATATGTTTGTGAAAATAATGCAGAATTTGAATTTGTACAAGAATATCATCCTGACAGTATTGTTTATTTCACAGGAACAGATAACACAACATATGGCTTCTTTACAATAGCCACGGATAATGTTGGAAATACCGAAGAAATGAAAGAATGTGCTGATGCTACAACAATAATTAATCCAAGCGAATTCTCTTTAAGTGGTTATATTACTTATGAAAATGATTTTAATTCACCTTTAGAAAATCTACAGCTATATTTAGAAAATACTGAAGGGATAATAGTCGATTCAACAACATCTTCAGTAGGAGGATTTTATGAATTTAGTTCAAATCAAGCAGGAATATATTTACTTGATATATATTCGCCGATACCATGGAATGGAGTAAATTCTACTGATGCTCTAATACTAAATAAATTTACTGTTGGAGCATTTGCATTAAGCCAATTTAGGCAAATTGCCGGCGATGTTAATGCAAGTAATTATATAAACGCTACTGATGGTTTATTAGTAAAAAGACGAACTATTTCAAGCATATCGGCATTTCCGTCAGGAGATTGGTTGTACAGTTCAGACACTATTGTTCTGAATACTATGCTCAATTACGATATTCAAGGATTATGTTTTGGAGATGTAAATGCTTCTTATTTGCCACCTTCTAGTAATAATTCCAAATCTGCCTTAACACCAACTGTTAATCTTCAAAATGCAGAAACCATAGAAACCAAACTTAACGAAATGGTAAATATTCCGGTAATTGCTAATGATGAAATGGAAATTGCAG
The DNA here is from genome assembly GCA_018692315.1 of Bacteroidota bacterium. Classification (NCBI taxonomy): domain Bacteria; kingdom Pseudomonadati; phylum Bacteroidota; species Bacteroidota bacterium. Next base: position 51,174 of record JABHKC010000047.1, read on the forward strand.
CAATTTCTTTGTTTATTGAATATCCTGCCGAATTTATTGAAGTAATGGATATTAAATCAAAATATAATGAACTCATGTTCAATATTACTGGTAACGAAATAAAGATTGCCTGGGATTCTTTGTCTCCCATAAATTTCATGGCAAATGATACTATTATTTTCATTGAAGCAAAAACCATTGATAGACCTGACAATTCTATAGTAAGTTTTGATCTTTCTCCATATTGCGAATTTGCCGATGGCGATGCAAATGTTATTAATCAAGTTTTGCTTTCTATTCCAAAAATTCATATCTCAGAAAGCACGGAGTTTTTCATGAGCAATAATTACCCAAATCCATTTATTGAGACTACTGAAATTGAGTTTCAGATACCTGAATATTCGCATGTTATAATTAATTTATATAATATGTTTGGTGAAAAAATTTCAAAGATTATTGATGAAAATAAAGAATCTGGCAGATATAAAGTTACTATAGATGCAAATAATTTACCTTCAGGAGTTTATCAATATCAAATTGAAGTAGATGGCTTAACAAGAGATTACATCAAATCTAAAGAAATGGTAATTCTAAAATAATTAACTGAATAATATTTTCTATGAATAGGATTATAAAAATAGTTATAGCTCTGGTTTTTTTGACAATTACAAATATTTATTGTCAAAATCCAAATATCTCATTGTCAAGTGAATCTGCTTGTATGGGCGATACTATTTTGGTTCCCATCAATTTCGAGAATTTGAACAATATTGGAGCAATTTCCATTTTCATAGAATACGATACAAATGTATTAGAATTTGATACTATTTCTAATGTTCACTCCCTAACTCCAAATGTATTAAGCAATTCAATGCCATCAATAAATGGAGGTTTACAAGTTGGTTTGGTTTGGAGTGCTTTTTTTGCGGGAGCAAATATTGGAACTGCTCATTGGTTAGATTTGCAATTCATATATAAAAATGATTCATGCGATCTCAGTTTTAGCAATTTATGCGAAATAGGCGACTATAATGCAAATGTTTTAAATGTTGATTTCCTTAACGGTTTTATAAATTCAAATTCGCTGCCAACAATACTTTCTCAGCCACAAAATATCACAGCAACTGAAAACCAAAATGTAATTTTTGATATTCTTGCTGAAAATGCAAGTTTTTTCCAATGGCAAATGAATGATGGTTCTAATTGGATTAATATTGCTAATTTCGGGATATTCTCAGGCGCTAATACCTCAGAACTTCAAATCTCAAATGTTACTTTAAGTTTAAATAATGTTCCATTCAGATGTTATGTAGAAGGTTGTAATTCAACGTTTTCTAATTCAGCAAGCCTTTTTGTAGATACTTTTACAGGAATCGAAGGAAATAGTGCAAAATCATATTTTCAGTTGTTTCAAAACTATCCGAACCCATTTGATGAAACTTCTAAAATTTCATTTCTTCTTCACGAGAGTGGCAATGTTATAATTAAGATTATCAGCCCTTTAGGGGAAACTATAATGCAGGAAAATTTGAAATATTTGACTAATGGGATTTATGAAATTAATATTGATGCAGATGATTTTGAAAAGGGAGTTTATTTCTACGAACTGAATTTTAGTTCTGGGAATATTTCCATTTCAGATACTAAGAAAATGCTCATTACAAGATAGATAATATAAATTTTAAAAATATATATAATGAAAAAATTAGTTCTACTTACTTGTTTATTCGCAATTTTAAGTGCCAATTTATACTCGCAAACAGTTTCTGTTGAAAATATATCAGCAAATCCTGGCGACACAATTCAAGTGCCGATAAATCTTAATAGTTTTACTAATATTGGAGCAATTACTTTGTTTATTGGTTTCGATACCAGTGTTTTAGATTTTGACACTCTCGTAAATATTAATCCTCAATTTGCTGGAACAATGGGAAACTTTATGCCAAATTTGCAACAAGTAGGGATTGCCTGGAATGCAACATTATCGGGAATTAACGTATCCAATGGTAATTTTTGTGAACTACAGTTTGTTTATAATGGAGCTTCCTCCGACCTGATTTTTCAGTCGGCTTGCGAAATTGCCGATTACAATGGTATTCCTTTGCCGGTTAGTTACATAAATGGTAGCGTAAGTTTTGATTCAACTCTAAATGTTAGTTTTACGGGACTAAATTCAACTTATTGCATTAATTCCAATTCAAGTATTTTGACAGCTGTTCCGGCAGGCGGAATTTTCTCCGGGCAAGGAATGATTGGCGATCTATTTAATCCGGTAATTGCTGGAGAAGGTACATTTGAAATTATTTATTCATATATTAATCCTTTGGGGCAATTTGGAAGCGATACACAATCAGTTTCTGTATATCTTTTGCCAGAAGTTAGTTTTACAGGGCTTGCTGAAGAATATTGCCTTGATGAAATTGGTTCTCCATTGACCGGCTCGCCCGCTGGTGGCACTTTTACTGGAACCGGAATGGTAGGAAATACATTTGAACCATCTATTCCGGGTGTAGGATATTCAATTGTAATTTATGCTTTTACCGATACAAATGCTTGCACAAATACACAAAGTCAATATACTACGGTTAATCCTATT